>CALYAD010000037.1 GCA_944393415.1 uncultured Clostridia bacterium
GCTCTTTTGTCGTCCTTAATATTGCCTCCAACAGAGGCTTTTTTTGTTTTGAATGCCGCTCCCTGTGCAAACAGGAATGAGAGAGCTGCCGCTCTCGCATCTTATAATGCTTTTGCGACAGCCCCCTCAGCGTGTAAAAAAGTCAATTCACCAAAAATAATACACAAAAAGTTTTCGCCCGCTTTTTTCAAAAGGCGGTGGGGTCAAGGGGCAAAGCCACTGTCGTCCTCTGAGGAGGACGAAATGTTCCAAAATTCCGCAGAACGTTTTCGGAAGATTGAAATAACACACTGTCACAGCATTGTCAGAACAGTAAACAAGACTAAAAATATCACGTTAACGCAGGTACCGAAAACAAAATACGGCGTTTTCAGTTTTGAGCGTTTTACTATAAAAAGATTCACATACAGCGCAAACGCGACGAATAAGACACCGCAGATGACAAACGCCGCCACCGCTTCACCGGTCAGAGCTCGTATGCCCCATAAAATGAGAAATCCCACCGTTCCGAGTATCAGATTAAATATAAAGGAAAATACAAAAAATCTTGAGTTGGCTTTCATATAAATGGCTGTTCCTTTCTAAAACGATTCGTTCCGCAGGCCTTGTAAGCTTAATTTCCGACAATACTGCTTTTCAGGCATTTGCCCCACGTCGTTTTATGCATTATAACATAAAGCCGATAATTTTTCAAGTCCCTGTACTTTATTTTTTTATATTTGATATTTTTATATTGCTTTTTTAAGTAAATTATGTTATAATTGCCACAAGAAACCGATTCTCCGGTATTCTTAAAATACTTTTATGCCCATGGAGCCTGACGCCTCCGGAAGCGGAAAGGAAACACTATAAATGAAAACATCCCTTGCTTTAAAAAGAATATATGAAAACCATCCCTTTTACTCAAATCGACTAAACAGCGATACGCTTTTTCAGCTTCCACGCTCCTCCGCCGTGCTCGAGGGAAACCTTGACTATGCCATACGCTTTATTGAGGAATATCAGTTGATGGATCCGGCTCTATGGGCTAAATTCGTCGCCCAGTTCCGCGACACCGACCCTAAGGCAGACGACGCCGACAACGGCTGGAGAGGCGAATACTGGGGTAAAATGATGCGCGGGGCTTGCTTCACTTACGCGTACACCGGCAACGAAAAGCTTTATGATATCCTAACCGATACCGTGCGCGATATGATGACGACACAGGACAGCCTCGGACGTATATCCAGCTATTCCGTCGGGCATGAATATAACGGCTGGGACATCTGGTCAAGAAAATACGTCCTGCTCGGTATGCAGTATTTCATAGAGATATGTCATGACAAAACTCTGATACAGGAAATCACGGACTGCATGTGCAGACAAATGGATTATATGACCGAAACGCTCGGTTATGAGGAGGACGGAAAAAAGCTTATAACCAAAACCTCCAATTTCTGGCTTGGAATGAACTCAAGCTCTTTGCTTGAGCCCGTGGTTCGCTTATATAATCTCACAAAAAATGAAAAATATCTTGATTTTGCGAGATACATAGTAGACTGCGGCGTCATTTCCACACCGGATGTAAGCATTTTCGAGCTTGCTTACCGAAATGAGCTTGATCCGTACGAATACCCGGTGACAAAAGCCTATGAGATGATGAGCTGCTTTGAGGGGCTTCTTGAATTCTATCGCGTAACCGGTGAGGAAAAATGGAAAACCGCTGTTATTAACTTCGCAAACCGCGTGCGGCTGTCCGAAATATCGGTCATCGGCTCCTCCGGCTGTACTCACGAGCTTTTCGACCATACGCTTGTGCGTCAGGTAAACACAGAATACAACGGAGTTCTGCAGGAAACATGCGTAACCGTGACATGGATGAAATTCTGTTTCCAGCTCCTTGGCATAACCGGCAATTCCGTTTATGCCGATGAAATAGAAAAGTCAATATACAACGCCCTTCTCGGAGCTATCAATTTCGACAAAAATACCGCAAACGGAAATCTGCCGTTCGACAGCTACAGTCCTCTGCTGTTCAATACCCGTATGCGCGGTATCGGCGGTCAAAAGATAATGTCGGACGGATCATTTTATGGCTGCTGCGCTTGCATAGGCTCCGCCGGTACCGGACTTATCGGAATGTTTGCCGCCATGCTGAGCGACGAAGGCTTTAACATAAATCTGTATACAAAATCCTCCTTTTCGATACCCACCCCATCCGGTAAAACCATACATGTAAAGCTCGATACGGATTATCCTCTGAACGGAACAGTTGACATAGTGTTTGAGGACGATTGCGACACCGAGGTAAACGTCGGGCTGCGTATTCCGGAATGGTCCGAAAATACCCTGCTCTCCGTATGCGGAGCGGCCGTGGATGCGGTTCCGGGTAAATATATATATACCAAAAAGCGTTGGAGACACGGAGACTACATCACGCTTAAGCTTGATATGCGCTGCAAGCTGCTTAAATGTACCCCCGATCCCAAAGATCAGAATTCCCGGTACCATGTAGCGCTCCGTCGGGGACCGCTGACGCTCGCGCGCGACTCTAGGCTACCCGGAAATATAGAAAGCATTGTCAGTTTCACTCCGGACGCCGGCGGATTTGTTCCCTGTGTACCGTCCGACAAGGCGGATTTCCGGCATTTTTACTGCTTTGAGGTAACACAAACGAACGGAAGCAGGATAATCATGGTCGATTACGCTTCCGCAGGCCGCACCTGGGACGAAAATTCCATGACCACCGTTTGGATGCCGACCAAAAACTATTGGAGCGTCGATCTGCTCTCTCCTATCCGCATTATTTCCCCTAATGCCTGGGATTCCTCGGATTCCACCTTCTGGGTCAAATTGAACGAGGATAATTTGCTCGGCGTAAATGTAAGCGAAGGTGATATTTTTACACTTGAGCCTGTAAGCGACGGTCTTTATAAGATACGTACAAAGGACGGAAAATATTTGGATATTACCGCCGACCATAGTCATATAACATCATCTGAATCCGGTATTACGTGGAAAATCTCGCGTTACGCACAAAACCGCTTCAGGCTTTTCGATAACGACGGACGGGCGCTGGTCGGATCTAACCAGCCGGACAAAGCTCCTCTGATCACCTTCTCTGCCCCGTCATACGCACCGATTCAGGTATTCAGGTTTATTCAGGCATAGCTGAAGTAAAAATATTTCATAAAAACTGACCGGTGATAGTTTTGTCTCCGACGAAACACAACGCAAGAAAGGATTGGTCATAAATATGGATAATTTCAAAAAGTACGGTCTTGAACCCGCAGGGGCTGTCCCAAATAAAAGGCAGTACAGACACATGCACTATAAAAAGGCGTTTTTCCATTTCGGGGTCAATACATTTACAAGCCTTGAATGGGGGAACGGAACAGAATCGGAAAAAATGTTCGATCCGACCGACCTTGATATCGATCAATGGATGCGGACAATAAAGGCCGCCGGCTTCGATCTTGCCATTATAACCGCCAAGCATCACGACGGTTTTTGCCTTTGGCCCTCCGCCTACACCGAGCATTCGGTAAAAAACAGTCCTTATAAAAACGGAAAAGGCGATATAATCAGAGAATTTACCGATTCAGCCCGCAAATACGGAATAAAAGCCGGCGTTTACATATCACCCTGGGACAGAAATTCGGAATACTGGGGAAAACCGGAATACAGCGACTTTTACGCCAAGCAGTTAAAGGAGCTGATGACCGGTTACGGAAAGCTTGAGGAGGTATGGTGGGACGGTGCCGGAAGCACCGAGACCGTTTACGACTGGGGACGCTGGGCTTCGATAATAAGAGAATATCAGCCTGACGCGGCAATCTTCGGCTCACTTGGGGCCTCAGAGTATGTTGATCTGCGCTGGGTCGGTAACGAGGCCGGCTATGCCGGAGAAACTCATTATGCTTCAATTGAGACTCACAGTCTTGTAGTCGAGGACCGCGGAGAGTTAAATACCGGTATACCCGGAGCCGAAAGGTACATTCCGGCTGAAGTAGACGTTTCTATTCGTCCCGGATGGTTTTACCACAGCGACCAGGACGATAAGGTAAAAAGCGTTTCAGCTCTGAACCGGATCTGGTTCGATTCGGTCGGACGAAACGCTATCCTGCTTCTTAATTTCCCGCCGGACCGTCATGGTCTGATATGTGAGACCGACGCGAGAAACGCCCTGCTTTCACACCGCTGCATCTCACGTATGCTCGCTGTAAACTACGCCGTGGGGGCAAAAATTTCCGCTGACAGCGTACTCGGCGACTGTATTCCGGAAAATGCCCCGCTTGACGACGAAAACGTATTCTACGCAGCCCAAAGAGATAAAAAATCCGCTGTTATCGATATAATGCTTCCGGAAAAGAAAAAACTCAATGTATTCGCGGTCGGTGAGGAGATCAGACTCGGAGAACGTATAACCGAGTTTACTGTTGAAAGCGTTACCGATAACGGACCTGTTCTGCTATACTCCGGTACATCCGTAGGCTTTTTCCGTGCCGTAAAGATACCCGCCGGAGAATACGGACATATTCGTTTTACGGTCAAGAAAGCGCTTGCCTCCCCTGTAATCAACAGGCTGGGATTATATCTGTTTGAAGAGAGTGACGAAACCGTCACGGGAGGCAAGGCGGACTTTAATCTTTGTGAAACCCCAAGCTCTAAAACCGAGATATACTCAGACAGGCGTGAGGCTACTATAAATTTCGGCGGTATATTCCCGTTCGACTTTATACGCTTCGGAACCTCAATTCCCGGTGAGTACACGGTATTCGCCTTCTCAGGAACCGAATGGTACGAGATCGCTTCCGGTAAATCTCTAAGTACAGATGTCAGAATAAATCTCCGCGAAAAAATTACCGGAAGCTATCAGATAAAGATCAATAGCAGCTCCCCGTTTTCCGAGACTCCCGGATTTGATGTCAGATTAAAGCTTTTCTCGTAAGAAACCCTGCTGAACAAGTGTTTCTTGCAATCCTCCTAAAAATTCTCTGAAAAAAATAAATATGATTGATTTCATCATGCGGGGTAAAATATCTCCGGGGCTGAGTGAATTGACTCAGCCCCTTTGTTAAGTCCTGCGTTTTTTGTCCCTGATACCCTTTATTATCTCTTCGGCTATCACCCTGCTCGCATTGGGAAAAGAAAATTTCTTTGCGTTTTCCTCCATACTCTCTCTAACCGTACGATCCGATAAAACTGTTTTCGCGAGCTCGGTAATACGCTCTCCCACGTTTTCATTCTCTCTTACCACGTACGCAGCGCCGCCGTCCGAGAAAGCGCTCGCGTTCTTATACTGATGATCGTCAACTACGTTCGGTGACGGTATCAATATCGACGCCCTCCCCGCCTCCGCTATCTCTGAGAGAGTCATGGCTCCGCATCTGCTTATTACAAGATCGGAAGCCGTGAGCCAGAGCGGCATATCGTAAATATATTCACTGACCCTGATGTTTCTGCATCTGTCAAGTCCCGCCCCGCGTAATTCCGATACAAATTCCGGATAGCCCTGTTTTCCGGAGGCATGAACATGAAGTATATCAGGTCTCTTTGATGTAAACTCCTTCATCATCCATAGCGCCGCGTCGTTTAACGCTTTCGCCCCAAGGCTTCCTCCAAAGCTCAGAATCAGATACCTGTAGCTTCCCGTAATCCCTAACCTCTCCCGAAACTCCTCTCGCCGGCTGACGGAAAGTCCCTCTCTCATCGGATTACCTGTTCTCATCACCTTTTCAGGAAGCTCCAGCGCCTGAGCGCACTCCTCAAAATTGACAAATATTCTGTCGGTACGGTCTTTAAGTGCCCTGACCGCAAGACCGGGTATGGCGTTTGACTCATGCAGCGCCGTATATATTCCTGCCGACGCTGCCGCCCGAATCACCGGAAAACAAACATATCCTCCGGTCCCGACCACTCCGTCAGGATTGAATTCTTCCAAAATCTTTCTTACTTCGCCCACAGCCCGCATTGCCTTGTACAGTGCTCTTATGTTGCTGATACTCAGGCTTCGTTTTATCCCCTCAACGTCGATAAATCTTATGGGATATCCCGCATCGGGAACCAAGCGGCTTTCCAGTCCTCGCTCCGTGCCGACAAAAATGATATCGGTGCTCGGCCTTATCCTTTTCACTTCATCCGCTATGGCTATCGCGGGATTGATATGTCCTCCGGTCCCTCCTCCGGTTATTATCAGACGCATTTCTTTACCATTCCTTTCATTCGCAAAACAGCGTACAGCGGAGCTTATCGCCCATTCTCAGAATATTTAAAATCAAAATGCAATTCAGGCCTTGTTTCTGTGCGAGGTCACGGATAAAAGTATCCCCGATTCGCAAAGAAGCACCACCAGCGCAGATCCTCCATAGCTGAAAAACGGAAGAGTAACCCCCGTATTCGGAATCGTACCTGTAACTACCCCTATATTCAGAAAGGCCTGCAGACCGACATGTCCCGCGATACCGACCGCCGCAAGCGAGGAAAACAGAGTATCCGCGTCAGAGGCCAGTTTAAGGGCTCTTCTGACAAACGATACAAACAGAAGTATAACGGCTAACGCCCCTACTAACCCCAGCTCCTCGCAGACTATAGAGAAAATAAAGTCGTTCTGAGCCGCCGATACGTAAAGCTGCTTCTGAAGTCCGTTACCAAGCCCCGTACCGAAAATGCCTCCGGAACCGATAGCTATAAGTCCCTGTGTGATCTGCCATGTCTCGTCTCTCACCGAAAACATTTCCGGGTGAAGCCAGATATCCACTCGCTCACTCGCGTAGTCCGTTCCGAATAGTACGGCGCATACCGCTCCGACGCTCAGTGCGCCCGCGCCGGCAAACCACCTGATCATTGCGCCGCCTGAAAATATAACTATAGCTCCAATGGCGAAGGTTATCAGCGTACCCGAGAAATGATTTTCGAGCATTATAAGCACGCATACGCCGGCGACTATCCCTATCGGGATAAATGTTCCGTAAAGAGAAGCCTGCCCGAAAAATTTTTTGCTTGTCACACGACCCAGAAGCGGTAGTCCGCCCCGGCTCGATACTCCTGAACGGCGTATGTATTTCTGAACGCTCTCCATATAAAGAGCGAGTATAAGTATCAGCATCGGCTTCATAAGCTCCGACGGCTGAAAGCTGAAAAATCCGAGATTCAGCCAACGTTTAATAGGCGACGGCGAAAACAGTACAAGCACAAGACATATCAGCGCGACCGAAAAGCCTATCGGAGCGGTATATCTTTTGTGAAACTCAGGCGGAAGAGCGGCGCATATTGTCATCCCCACAATCCCGAGTATCGCCCAGAATATCTGCCTTTTTACGAAATAATACCCGTCTCCGTAATTGCTTTGCGCATAGGGAAAGCTTGCCGAGAAAACCATAACCGAGCCGAACGCAAGCAGGAGAAGTATTATAAGCGTCATGGCTTTATCTATTCCTTTAAGCGATAAAAGCGTTCCGCTCCTTTCGCCTCCGACTCTGTTTTTCATCTGCACTATCAATCCTTTCCTGCGCCCGATTTTACGCCCCTGATCAAAGCGATCCGACGTTTGGGAATAAAATTTTTACATTGTAATCACCATGCCGCCGCAAGCGGTAAACAATGCCTTGATTTAATTATTTGCTCAACCGAAAAAATAAGCGATCATTGAGGTTGCTATCGTAAGAAAAACCGATGTAAGCGTTATCTTAATCTCGCCCCAACCCTTTTTTTCAAGGTGGTGATGAAAAGGCGCCATCAGAAATACCCGTTTCCCGCACATTTTATATACCGCCACCTGTATCATAACCGAAAGCGTTTCTATCAGATATACGATTCCAACCACGACAAGTATAAGCTCGCTTCCGCTCATTACCGCAAGTCCGGTTACAGCTCCGCCGAGAAACAACGAGCCGGTATCACCCATAAACACTCTTGCCGGATGGAAATTATAAACAAGAAAACCAAGACATCCGCCTATAAGAACTACCGAGAGCAAAGTAACCCCGATATCGCCGTCTCTTATCCCGGCTGCCGCAAAAAACACGGCTACAGCCGCGGTAACGCTCCCGCACAGCCCGTCTATCCCGTCGGTAAGGTTTACCGCGTTATCAAATCCGCATAAAAACATCAGTGCGAGAAAATAGTAAAACCAGCCGCACTCAAGATCATACCCGATAAACGGTATGTGCACCGATGTATCAAGATTTCCGGACCTGCGCATAACCACGAGATACAGCGCGGAGCATATAAGCTGCAAAAGAAATTTCTGGCGCGCGCTCAGTCCCTCGTTGCGCTTGTTTCTGAGCTTGCTCAGATCGTCTGTTATTCCTATAAGTCCGCACATAAGCGCATAGACGCACGTAATATACAGAGCGCTCATTTCCGCTCCGGTATAGGAAAAATAAAATCCGAACGCTAACGCTGCCAATGTCACGCTGACAATAAAGGCAAGTCCGCCCATTGTCGGCGTACCTTCCTTATCCTTATGCCATCTGGGACCTATCTCAAGTATTTTCTGACCCATTTTCCGGCTTTTCAGTACCGGGATAAGAAATCTAAGTATTACCGCCGTAAGTATCAGAGTAACCAAGGACGGCACGACCGTATTTATTATTATCTCCATTTTTAAGTCCATTCCTAACCGCCGAGACGATATTTTTCGCTGAATTCTTTTTTGATACTTGTCTTAAATATTATATTCTGTTTGAAATAAGATATTCCGAAAACCGTTCCATTCTTAATCTTCTGCTGCCCTTTATCAGCACCACGGCGTTTCCGTCAAAGCACCCTGAAAGCGCTTGCATAACGCTTTCCGTATCATTTTCATTACCTACGGACGTGATCCTGTTTTTATCAAGACCGCTCTCTTCCGCGCCGCGGGCGAAACCCTTCGCTTCGTTTCCGAAGGTTATAAGCATGTCGGGATTACATTCAGCCGCTGATTTTCCGAGGCGAAAATGCTCTTCTTCGCTTATCTCTCCAAGCTCAAGCATACTGCCGAGCAAAAGCACCTTTTTTACCTTTATCCCCCGCCGCTCTTTTTCCTTTACCGTTTCGGTAAACGCCTCAAGCGCCGCCTCAAGCGATTTCGGACCTGAATTGTAACAGTCGGATATTAAAGTAATTCCGTTTTTCTCTTCAATTTTCTGTCTGTTCCCACATGGCTTGTAACTTTTTATACCTTCCCTTATCTCTTTTTCCGTATAACCGAGCTGATCCGCCACGACAACCGCGTACGCCGCGTCAAGACCGCCGTGAGCGCCTACGATCGGCACGAATATATCTCGAAATTCCCATATCCCGCGCTTTCTCACCGATAAAAGCCTGCCTCCGGGATATGCTTTATTTTCGGATATTAAATAATGCGCGCGCTCGTTTGCTTCAGATACGATCAAGACCCTGACCCCATCGGTATACTCGTCTTTAATTATCGGATCGTCCGGAATTACAAGAATACCGTTTTCCTTCATAAAGTGACGTATCTTCAGCTTTTCTCTTGCTATGTTCTCTCGAGCCCCCAGCGTTTCCGTATGCATCGTGCCTATATTTGTAACTACCGCCACATCCGGAGCGGATATATAGCTCAATCGTTCCATCTCACCCCGAACGCTGATTCCCGCCTCAACTACTGCGGTCTCCGCTCCGTCGTCCTTAAGCAGCGTAAGAGGCAGTCCCAGAAGATTATTGAAATTCCCGTCGGGAACGCACACCCTGCGTTTTTTTGACAGCACTGAGCCGCATAGCTCCCTGACCGTCGTTTTCCCGACGCTGCCTGTTACGCCTACCACGGTCTTCCTCTCTATTCTGCGGTAATGCGCCGCTATTTCACCAAGCGCCGAGACCACATCCGGACAATACATAAGAGCACAGCCGGAAGGTAAGTTATTCCGCGAATTAACCCCTGTAATACATAGAGACGCACCGGCCGCTGCCGCGTCGCAAATATACAGATTCCCATCAGTGTTTTCCCCTTTTAACGCGACAAACGCGCTATTTGTTTTAACCCTTCGGCTGTCAATTACAAAATCCGAAACCATTGCTTCCGGGTCGCCGCAAATCAGCTTTCCGCCGCAAGCATTTAATATATCTCGTAGCTTTCTCATTTTTTAAGCTCACGGCAGGCTGAGAATACCGTATCTCTCTCCGAAAAAGGATGCTGCCCGCTCCTGTCTATCTCATATTCCTCGTGACCTTTTCCGCATAAAAGTATTATGTCGCCTTTGCCCGCGTTTTGAACCGCATAATATATAGCCTCTTTTCTGTTCTCTATCCTTGCATGAGGACAGTTCCTGTCAAAGCCGCTCATTATCTCATCGATTATCTCTCCGGTATCCTCGGTACGGCTGTTGTCCGCGGTAACGATTACAAAGTCGGAGAGTCTTGAGGCTATAGCGCCCATAAGCGATCTTTTCGACGGGTCACGGTCTCCGCCGCATCCGAAAAGCGTTACTATCCTTTGTCCGGGCTTTCTGAATGCCCGAACCGTCTCAAGAAGCTTAGACAGCGCGTCGGGAGTATGCGCAAAATCTATAAAAACAGAAAAATCCGTATCAAGCGGCAGTCTTTCCATACGGCCTTTAACCCCGCAAAGCGAATATACGCCATTTGAGGCTTCATCCTCCGAAAATCCAAGCCGAACAAGAACAGAGCAGGCAAGCAGCGCGTTGCTTACGGTGAATGTACCGGGTATATCCGATCTAACCAACGTTCCCTTGCTTTTATGCCTTAGCGTAAAGCTTATACCGTTCACACCGTTAAGCTCGGGAGACTCGGCATAAAAATCCGCTCCTGAGTCTCTGACAGAACAGGTTGTCTTTTCGCATAAACATTCCGCGGCAAGCCTTGAGGTATAGCTGTCGTCAATACAGAAAATCCCCTCCCCGCTAAGCTCAAAAAGATGAGCTTTTGCTTTTGCATATTCCTGCATGCTTCCATGAAAATCAAGATGCTCCGGAGTAAGATTTGTAATCGCCGAAATTCGGAAACGCAGTCCGTCCAGCTTTCCGAGAGCAAGCGCATGGCTTGACGCCTCCATGACCGCGTACTCGGCTCCCCTGTCCGCATAGCTTTGCAGCAGCGGATACAAAAGCTCGGGATCAGGCGTGGTCATTGTGCCGATCGAGCTCTTTTCTCCTTCAAAATACGCACCCAGCGTCCCTATAAGCGCTGCCTTTTTGCCATATGAGCACAGCGCCGAATAAATCATATTCGTAACCGTTGTTTTCCCGTTGGTTCCGGTAACGGCTATTATTTTCAGTCTGTTGCCCGGCTCTCCGCAGGCAGCGGACATAAGCCTTGCGTATTCGCCGTGCGTGTCTTCCACACCAATTACGATCACGTTGTCAGGCCTTTCACCGCATTCCTCTGAGCATACTATCACATATGCCCCGCGCCTTACCGCTTCTTTAATATAGTCATGACCGTCCTTTCTTCTTCCCTTCAGACATACGAACATACAGCCGGGCCTTACCTTTCTGCTGTCAGATACCACCTCCGTTACCTCGGCGTCCGGAAGTATAAAGCTGCTCCATTTTATAGCTGTATTTTTCAAAAGCTCACTAAGCTTAAACATATATATCCATACCTTTCTTTTGTCATACGGGATTCCGCGCAGTTAAAATCAGCGTACTTAAATCCTGAGCTTATTTGCGCTGCGTTATATTATTCCGTTCCGTCAAGATATCGGAGCGTCAGTGTTATCACGCTGCCCTTTTCAAGCTCAGTATCCTTTATCGACTGCTCAATAACCGTAGCTCCGACTCCGCGGCTATAGTCGCTTACTCCGGCAAGACTGACGTTAAAGCCTAAATTCACAAGCTTGTTTACCGCGTCCGTCGCGTTCATTCCGGTAACATCCGGAACCTTTACAGTACCGCCGGTCTCGCCTCCTGTATAAAGGATCACCCTTCCGTTTTCCTTTGTGATCTTCATACCGAGGGCAGGCATCTGAGACATTACTTTATCGCCGCTTCCAACCACCTCCGCTGAAATTCCCAAAGCCCTTATCTCTTTTACCGCATCGCTTACGCTCATATCTACGTAATTTCCCACTTCAACGCTGCGTTTCCCCTCTTCCTCTTCGGTATATTGCGCCTCAAATCCGAGATACGGCAAGGCTCCTTTCAGAAATTCGGAGACATACGGCGCGGCAACAGTGCTGCCGTAATATATATTGCTCTGCGGCTGGTCGACCACTATTATCACCGATATCGCAGGATCGTCAGACGGTGCGTAAGCGACACAGGAGCCCACGTAAAGATAAGAGTTTCCGAATTCGTCTCTTATGTCTCTTACCTGTGATGTACCGGTTTTAGCGGCTATCTTATATCCCGCCACACCCGCGTTTTTCGCGCCTCCGTCTCCGGAAACTCCCTGCTCGAGTATCTCGCTTATCGTACTGCATACCTCTTCACTGAGGACCTTTTTCTTTGTCTGAACCGTTTTTGAATAAACCGTGGCTCCGGCGCTGTCTTTAATTTCAGAAACCAGATAAGGGGTCACTGTACTCCCTCCGTTCGCTACCGAGCTTATCGCCGTGAGCTGCTGTATCGCCGTGGTTTTGAAGGTCTGCCCAAAGGAATATACCGCAAGCTCGACCGTATTGAAATTCTCCGGCTGATGGAAAATACCGAGCGCCTCACCGGGCAGATCGATACCGGTCTTCCCGGTATAGCCGAAATCTATAAAATATTCCATAAATTTCGTATTGCCGATGCGGGCGGCGAGAGTCATCATCGTAGGATTGCAGGATTTCTGCAGCGCCTCCGCAAAGTTCAGTGAACCGTGCCCCTGACGCTTATGGCATCTTATCGGCGAACCGTATCCCTCTACCTTAAGCGCACCCGAACAGTGAAACATTTCCGTGGTCTTGCTTACTCCAAGCTCTAAGGCTACCGAGGTCGTAATTATCTTAAATGTAGAGCCCGGTTCATAAAGCGTTGATACCGCCTTGTTATTCCACATCTGATAAAGAGCCTCGTTGTATGCCGCCCGGTATTCCGAGCTTCCCTGCGCCAGTCCAAGTCCTGCCAGCTTCTCCGCCGAATATCTGTCCAAAACATACGGCTCGTTAAGATCAAATGAAGGATACGTTGCCATAGCGAGCACCGCCCCGGTCTCCGGATCCATAACTATTCCGGTAACTCTGTTCTGAGCCTTCGAATCTATATATGTCGCCTCAAGCTGTGCTTCAAGAAGCGATTGCAGAGTTATATCAAGCGTGGTTATCAGTGAACAGCCGTCGATCGCCTCTATGTATGTCTCGTATGAATCCGGCAGAGTTTCACCGGCGGCGTTTTTCGAGGTTATGTATACTCCGTCCGTGCCTGTCAGATAGCTGTCATAATACGCCTCAAGCCCTAATAGTCCGTTGTCCGTTCCCATAAACCCTACAGTATGAGCCGCAAGCGAGCCGTAAGGATAATATCTTTCGGTGTCGGCCTCCGTATGGACCGCATGTGAAAGATCGTTTTCGAGCACGAACGCTATAACCCTGTCTTTTTCCTCCGCGGACGCCTTTTTCTTTATCGTCCGGTCACGGGTGACGTTGTTTTTAGCGCCGCTCAGTACCGTCTCATAATTTACTCCAAGGATATCCGAAAGCCCTCTGGCGATCACCTCAGCCTCCTCATCGCTTTTTATATCTCTCGGCGACAGAAAGACACGCCAGGTCGTGACATTGGTAGCAATGGGTACCATGTTACGGTCGTAGATTATTCCTCTTTCCGCTTTTAGCGGCGTTTCCGACTGTATATTGTCTTCCGCCTTCTTTTTATACTCCTCATGCTTAAGCACCGCAAGCACGAACAGCCTGACACACAACACCGCAAATATAAGCGAGAAAAACAGCATGAGCGCCGTATATCTGATTTTAAGCCTATGCTTACTGATTTCTGCTTCGCCGTCCATCCGAAAAATGCTCTCCTTTCCATTGTTTAACTAACGGTTAATTCTATTCGGAACTTATCCGGATTATGACAGCGTGTCTATTTATATATAGACATATCAGCAAGAAAAAATCATCCGGGCGCCAAGAAACACAAAAGAAGCCACTTATTAAATTTTACTTGAAACCTTTTTGTAAAAGGGTATCTTACAAGCTTTCCAAAACTTCTCCGGAAAAAGGTGTATGTCCTATTTCATCAGGCGAGGTGAAGCATCTCCTCCTCCGGCTTTTTTTATTTCAGAATAATGCTGACATGTCACAGCGCTCCGCCGAAGTCAGGATAAGTCGGGTACAATGATGTCGTTTTCTGAATACTCAAATCCAAGTCACATATTCCTTAATATTTTCGAGGATTCGGGTACTCTTTTTTCAAAAAAGGTCTCTTTAAGAAAAAAGAACTTCCCAAAAGAAGTTCCGTAAGTCTTTTCCGTGGCTGAGACAGCCCAAGTGCAGTATAGGCGCGTTCCGTTATATTCATGGTAAAAATACCATAAAAACGACCCGCGCCCGATTAATATATAATTAAACTAATTTTCCGCATTTGCATGCTTTTTGATAAAAATGTCTCCAGATACAGTATCGGCATCGTATTTATATTCACCGTTCCCGTAGACATAGCTTCCGTCATCGGCTACGAAAAATTTGTGCTCTATACTTGCCTTTCCGCTTGTGGTGTCAAAAACCAGAGTAAACCCGACCTCCTCCGGCAAATACAGAGTTATATCACCTGAGACCGATTCCATACCGCCTCTCTGCGGTAGCGAAGCAAAATCTACCGTTACCTCTCCGCTTATGGTTTCAATATCAAATTCCTCAGTCTTATTCACCACAGCCGACGCACTGCCCGACACCGTTTCTATATAAAGTCCGGTCAGCGCGCTGGCAAAGGAGGCGTTTATAGTACCTGATACCGATGTAATATCTGCCGTGCCCAAAATTGACATATATTTCATATCAATGCTGCCTGAAACGGTTTTTATTTCGGTCTGAGCGGCGGTAAGATGATCGACACTGATATCAGCGGAAACCGTTTCGATTTCTACATCTCTGAGCGCTGTTCCTTTAGGTATATACACAGTCAATGACTTCTTATGATCCGATGAAAGTCGTGTTCCGGATTTTGCATATTTAATTACAAGAGCTTCATCAGTCACCTTGTATCGCAGTGTCATGGCTTCCGTAAGTTCATTTTCCGACGTTTCCGAAAATTCAACGGTGTCGCCATCATGATACGCTACGGAAACACTTCCGCCGTACCAGTCTATCTCTATGGTCCTGATCAGATCTGTAATTGCCGTTCCTCCCGTCAGATAGCTGTTTTCATCCTCATACGTATACTTTGAGCCGCCGTTTCCTCCGGCACAACCGGCAAGCACGGCGATACACGAGACAAGCAGTATCACAGATAATATCTTTTTCGAATACACCATTATATATGCCCCTTCCTTTCTTGCTCCCTATTTGAGTTTTATACGTTTTGCCCTGAAAAATCCGTTCCGGCGTTTACTGTGTAAGAGAAGAAAAATGCAGGTTTGAATATTATTTTCAAGCTTACACATCCAAACGGCAAGCAGCAATAATCAATAAAATTCAAAGTTTTTCCGCTACCCTTAACTTCGCGCTCTTTGATCGTGGGTTACGTCTTATTTCATCATCATCCGGCACTATCGCTCCGGACAGAAGCTTTAACACCGGCTTCCTTCCGCATGCGCATACCGGAAGCTTAGGCGGACATATACACCCCTTTGACAGCTCCGCAAAGGTTTGCTTTACTATCCTGTCCTCAAGCGAATGAAAGGTAATTACCGAGAGCCTTCCACCGGGTACGAGCAGCTCTGTCAGAGCGCGTAAAGCGGGAGAAACAGCGTCAAGCTCGCCGTTTACTTCTATACGTATTGCCTGAAATGTACGCTTTGCCGGATGTCCTCCGTCCTTTGAAGCCGAAGCTCCTATAGCCTTTTTTACTATTTCAGCCAACTCAAGCGTTGTGCTGACCGGCTTTTTCTCTCTGGCGTTAATTATATATGACGCTATTTTAGGCGCAAACCGCTCTTCTCCGTACCGTCGAAGTATGCGTATAAGCTCTTCCTTTGAGTAATAATTAACGACGTCATAGGCACTTTTGCCGTCCCCCCTGCTCATTCGCATATCAAGCGGAGCGTCCTTAATATATGAAAAACCCCGTTCCGGATTATCGATCTGATATGAAGAAACCCCCAGATCTATGATCGCGCCGTCAATCCTTATCTCGCCAAGAACCTCGCTTACATCCGCAAAGTTTCTGTTTATAAAAGTTACACGATTCCCAAACGCTTCAAGCCGACGGGCCGCGGCCTCGATCGCTTCGGAGTCTCTGTCAAAGCAGAACAATCTGCCTTTATCGGAAAGCCTGGACGCGATCTCATAGCTATGCCCTCCCCCGCCTACCGTACAGTCAACGTATATACCATCCCGCTTAATGTTCAGCGCATTGACCGCCGGAAAAAGCATGACGGGAATATGCTCAAATTCCATCTTTAATCTCCCATGCTGCCTTCAGGCAGCTCAAAATCCGCATTGCAAATTTTTTATTTCACTTGCAAACAAACAATGCAGTCACTTTATGTCAATTATAACTAAATCAAGACGTCTCCCGCCTCTATGCGGGCGCCGCTTAATTTTTTCAGTGTGGGATACAATCTCCCACAGAAAACGTTGAATGACGGGGCTTAGCCCTTTATTGAATATACAAACCGGCATTTATTGGGTTGTTTTTGTCTTATTTAAAAATTTAGTGACACATTCGGGAACATATGCTGAGATATCGTCGCCGTTTTGGTAAAGTATTCTTACCATAGTTGAACTATAAAGCTGTACGGATGGCGACGCCGGCATCAGCAGTGTCTCACAGCTCTGACAGAGCATACGGTTAACACCAGCCATCTCAAGCTCATAGTCATAATCACGGACATTTCTGATACCCTTTACTATGACCCGTATACCGTGATCTCTGGCATACGATGAGACAAGTCCGGAACAAAGCTCCGCTTTTACGTTTTCGAGATCCTTCACCGCTTCCTTTATAAGAGCGAGCCTGTCGTCCTCGCTTATCAAATACCGCTTTGAGGAATTCGTAAATATTCCGACTATGACCTCATCAAAAAGGGCGGCCGTACGCTTTATTATATCCATATGCCCCAATGTTATCGGGTCGAAACTTCCGGTAATAAGCGCTTTCATATATTCGATCATACCTTTCCTACGCCTTATCGGCGTTTTTTAGCCTTTGCTGCTCGGATTGTAAATTAATAAATCTGTTTTCAAACGTTTTTACCCGTTTCCGGTATCATATCATACACGGTAATATACGTTCTGCCATATCGGTTGTGGCGTCGAACAGACAGACGCGGATGTTCATACGGCTTTGGTTCGTCGCTTTCACATACAATGACACCGTAATCCGAAAGAAGATTGGCATCAATGACTCTTGATATCGCGTCTCCGGTCAGCTTTGCGGCATACGGAGCGTCACAGAACATAATATCGAACCTGTCGCCTCGCTCAAGCTTTTTTATCGCGGTTTTATAGTCTTCCGTCAATATCTTTAACTGGTTAAACAGCTTTGTCCTGAGCGCGTTTTTTCTTATTATTTCCGCCGCCTGCCTCGATGAATCCACAAGCACCGCTTCTCTTGCTCCGCGGCTCAGCGCTTCAAGAGAAAGCTGACCGCTTCCCGCAAAAAGCTCAAGGACCCTGCGCCCCTCGGTCTCAAATTGTATCATACTGAATACAGCCTCTTTGACCTTTTCCGATGTAGGTCTTGTAGCGAGTCCTTTAAGAGTTTCCAGGCGTGTGCCCTTTGCCCTTCCGGTTATAATTCTCATAATAATCACCTCATGTCGCCTTTGGCGAAATAGATATGAATAATTTTCGCAAGAAAATTTGAGCGTGAAACCATTCACATTCTGATGCGATGTAATATATTTTTCACGCTAATATCCATACCGCCATTGGCGGCTCAAATAAACATAAAAAATTTCCGTAATAATATTAAAATCGAAATCTCACGTTTCGGCAAAGCTTGTCCATTTGTTCTACACAAATACCGTTTCGCCTATAATTTGTGATATATTATTTATTTTCAGACATAAAATGCTTTAGTATTAATTCGGCGTCGGTTTTATTTATACCTTTAACAGTCATAAGCTCTTCCTTGTCGGCGTTTCTTAGCGCGGAAACGCTTTTAAAATGCGAAAGAAGCGCCTTTGCCTTTGCGTCGCCTATTCCTTTTATATCCGTAAGAGACGAACGCTTTACGCTCTTTCGTTTGGCATTATGCATCCTCCCTACAGTATAACGGTGAACCTCCTCCTGAAGCTTATAGCAAAATATGAAAACATCCCTTTCCTTGGCTATGCTTATTTCAGAGCTGTCGTCTGTCAGCGCTCTTGTCTTATGAAAAGAATCCTTTACCATACCGAATACCGGTATCTCCACTCCCTCTTCCTCTAAAAGCCGACGTATTACGGAAACATGCCCCTTCCCGCCGTCAAGAAGTATCAGATCGGGATATCTGTCGTCAGTATGCTTCAAACGTCTTGAAACGGCTTCTCTCATTGAAGCGTAGTCGTCCTGACCTTCCGTACCCTTGATCCTGTACGTACGATACGCGCTTTTAAGAAATTTACCGTTTTCCGCCGCTATCTTTCCCGCGGTAATATTGTCTGAACCGATGTTGGAAATATCATACGCCTCTATGAGCTCCGGCACCACCTCAAGCTTCAGAAGCTGCGCAAGCCTTATCATGGTCTCATTCTGCTTTACCGCATTTTCCGCGTATCTGCGTGCCGCCTCCGCGGCGTTCTCCCTCACCATCTCGCAAAGCTTGTGCGCGTCTCCCCTTTCAGGGCAGCGAACCCTGACCCGCGCATGACACTCGTTTTCGAAAAAGCCGCGCAGATCCTCCATATCTTCATCCGACACATCAAAGCCGAGCAGTATTTCCGGAGGAATAAACTCCCGTTTGATGTAAAAATCACATAAAAAGGCTATTATATCCGAAGATTCGGTTATCTGTTCCGGAGAAAATATCATGCTTTCATTATCCGTTACGCTCCCCTCACGTATGAAAAACACGGAGATTACCGAACAGACATCGTCTGAATACAGCGCGACCACATCTCTTTCCTCGTCAGGAGACCCCACAATTTTCTGTCTCTGCCGGCAGGCTTCAAGCACCCGTATTCTGTCGCGGTATTTTGCCGCAGCTTCAAAATTAAGAGCTTCTGCCGCTGCGTTCATTTTTTCCTCAAGCTCCCGCTTTACTTCACCGAGAGAGCCGCGGAGAAAAGCCGCCGCTTTTTTATTAAGCTCTGAGTATTCTTTAGCTCCTATACTGTTATCGCACGGCGCGCTGCACTGCCCTATCTGCTTATATATACACGGTCTCTCCCTGCCGATATCTCTTGGAAAATGCCTGTTGCATACGGCGAGTCCGAATGCCTTTTGCGCGGTCTTCATCAGCGAAATCGCCGTAGCGGCTCCGCTGAACGGACCAAAGTATTTTGCGCCGTCGTCGCCACGACGTCGGGTAAAGGTAAGGCGAGGATACTCCGCGTTAAGATCAAGCCTCAGGTATGGATAGCTCTTGTCGTCCTTCAGCTTAATATTGAATTTAGGCTTATACAGCTTTATAAGTCGGTTTTCCAGCGCCAAAGCTTCCATATTCGTATCCGTCAGCATATAGTCAAAATCACTTACCATATTTACCATAGCCGACGTTTTAGCCGTATGCCCGTCCATATCGTTAAAATAAGATGAAACACGGTTTTTCATCGCCTTTGATTTACCTACGTATATCACCCTTCCGCTCTTGTCCTTCATAAGATAGACTCCGGGAGTCAGCGGAAGGGAAGCTGCCTTCTCGCGAAGTCTTGTCAGCGTCTCATCATTCATTTAAATACCTCGTTTACTGCCATTGTGAGCACCGGTAAGAGTTTTTTTAATCTTCCTAAAACTTTTCCTCTTGGATTATAATAGTAAGTGCAACTGTAGAAAAAGAGAGGCAAAAAGGTGAAAAAGGATTGCAACTCACTGAAAAAACCTTTATAATGGTAAATGACGAGTAAACCAAGAAAGGAA
>CALYAD010000038.1 GCA_944393415.1 uncultured Clostridia bacterium
CATTGGATTTTCCTTTCTTGGTTTACTCGTCATTTACCATTATAAAGGTTTTTTCAGTGAGTTGCAATCCTTTTTCACCTTTTTGCCTCTCTTTTTCTACAGTTGCACTTACTATTATAATCCAAGACGAAAAGCACGCCGTCCTTTTCAAACGGTACCGCAACTGTCTTAAGCGTCGATTTCTCACGCGAGCGCGACAGCACCGCTTTCCTGAGTATTTTTTCACTTAAAGCGGTTTTTATTTCGTCTTCCAATCGTTTTTTTGAGTTAACGTCCATTCTATAGCCTTAGGATTGAGTCAAAAACTTTTCTGAAAATTGACTCGGCACCTTCCCTTATTTTTGTTTCACTATTTTTAACGCAAAAAGCGCGGAGCTAAATGCTTTTTCATTTGCTGTCACATTTTTTATATTACAATTATATATCATAACCCATATTCTGTCAAGTAATAATTTGTTTCCGCCTTAAAAACTCAAATCCGTTATTTTCACGTTAGACATACAGTATATGAAAATCCGGTAAAAAGTGTTCTAAAGCCTGTAGTGAGCGCATACAATTAAGCAAAAAGCAAGCGTTTTTTCCGCGCAGAACGCTATTTTGGAGTAAGAAAGGAATGGTAATTAAAATGAAAAGGCTTTCGGTATTACTTACGATCGCTATCCTGCTCGGCTCGGTATTCGGAGTTTGCTCAAACGCCGTGGAATTCACCGCCGAGAGCGACGCTAAATCTCTTATACTTATTGAAGCGGAAACCGGAAAGGTATTATATGAAAAGGACGCCGATCTGACGCTTCCTCCCGCCTCCGTTACAAAGGTAATGACAATGCTCCTTGTAATGGAAGCTATAGACTCGGGTCTGATTTCATACGATGACATGGTTACTGTCAGTGAAAACGCCGCGTCGATGGGCGGCTCTCAGGTGTTTATGCAAGCGGGGGAGCAGTTCAGCGTCCATGAGATGCTCAAATGCGTGGTAGTAAGCTCCGCAAACGACGCCTGCGTTGCGCTTGCCGAGTATATCGCGGGAAGCGAGGAGGCATTTGTGGAAAAAATGAACGCCCGCGCTGCCGAGCTTGGAATGACGCACACATTTTTCGAGAACACCAACGGTCTTGACGATACCACGGTCAACCACATGACCACCGCCAGAGACATCGCGACTATGAGTGCGGAGCTGATAACCAAGCATCCTAAAATACTTGAGTATTCCTCCATCTGGATGGACAGCATACGTAACGGAGAGTTCGGACTTACAAACACGAACCGTCTTATCCGTTTCTACAATGGCGCTAACGGTCTTAAAACCGGCTCCACTGCGCGCGCTAAATTCTGTATAAGCGCCAGCGCGAAACGGGGCGATATGCAGCTTATCTGCGTGGTTATGGCCGCGGAAACGCGCGACAGCCGGAACGAGATCGCGAAAAAGCTTTTTGATTACGGCTTTGCCAACTATACATATGAAAATTTCCCTGCCCAGGAGCTTGAAGAGATGAGAGTTCTCGGAGGAAAGAGCGCCACGGTTCCGCTCAGCTATGAAGGCTATGATTTCGTGACCGATAAGGTGAACGCGGGTAAAACGGAGTGTAAGATAACTCTTCCCGAGTCGGTCAAAGCCCCTGTTAAAGCCGGAGACGAGATCGGGAAGGTTGTATACGAGCTCAACGGCGAGGTCGTTGCGGAGCGTCCCATAACCGCCGCGGCGGATGTAGAGCGCGTCGGCTTTTATGATGTGCTTTACCGTATGTTCAAGAGCTTCTTGTACTAAAATAGAATCTCTTTTCAGGAACCCTTTTTGAAAAAAAGGGTTCCTTAACCTCCCAAAAATTTCTCTAAAAAAAGGTGTATCTCTGATTTCAGCAGGCATGGTGCTTCATCTCCGCCTCCGGCTTTTTGAAAGCTCAGTCCCGGCGCTCCCCTGAAGTCCGGAGAAGTCGGAGACGGGAACTTTTTTCTAACCTCCCAAAAATTTCTCAAAAAGGTGTATCTCTGATTTCAGCAGGCATGGTGTTCCATCTCCGCCTCCGGCTTTTTGTAAGCTCAGAGAAACGCTATGCACGTCGCGGCGCTCCCTTGAAGTCCGGAAAAGTCGGAGACGACGATGTGACAAAGTCGCCTGCTCTAATCCAATTACTTATCCCCTCCGGAAAAGTTTTTGAGGGTCTCAGGGAACTTTTTTCAAAAAGTTCCCTGAATTATATTAGATTATAATTAATAAAGCGGATGCTTTTCCACCAGCTCGGTGACTACGCTTCTGATATAGTCAGCCTTGGTATCAAACTCGGTGGCGGCAAGCTTGATCAGCTTTCCTATGACCTTCATATCCTCCGTGTCAAAGCCTCTTGTGGTCGCGGCGGGCGTTCCTATCCTTATTCCGCTGGTAACGAACGGCTTTTCGGGGTCGTTAGGGATAGCGTTTTTATTTACCGTAATATAAACCTCATCAAGCTGCTTCTCAAGCGCTTTTCCGGTAATGCCCACCCTGCGCAGGTCGACCAGCATCAAATGGTTGTCCGTACCCCCGGAAACAAGATCAAAGCCTTCTTCAAGCAGCGCCGAGGCAAGTGTCTGCGCGTTTTTGACCACTCTGGTCTGATAGTCCGTGAACTCCGGCTTAAGAGCCTCACCAAAGCATACCGCCTTGCCGGCAATAACGTGCATAAGCGGCCCGCCCTGCGTTCCGGGGAAGATCGCCTTGTTCATCAGCTTGGCAAGCTCCTCGTCGTTTGTAAGTATCATACCGCCGCGGGGACCGCGAAGCGTCTTATGTGTGGTGGTAGTTACAACGTCCGCGTACGGAACCGGAGACGGATGCAGCCCGGCGGCGACAAGTCCGGCGATATGAGCCATATCCACCATGAAGTACGCCCCTACGTTCTTTGCTATCTCTGAAAGCCGCCTGAAATCTATTATCCTGGGATATGCGGACGCGCCGGCTACGATAAGCCTGGGCTTACACTCCTTTGCGCAGCGCTCCACCTCATTATAATCAATTACGTTAGTGTCGTCGGTTACGCCGTAAGCGACGAAGTTGAAATATTTTCCGGAAATATTGACGGGAGAGCCATGGGTAAGATGTCCGCCGTGGGCGAGGTTCATGCCCATTACGGTATCGCCGGGGCTAAGCAGAGCGAAGTATACCGCTGTGTTTGCCTGAGCGCCGCTGTGGGGCTGAACGTTGGCAAATCGCGCCCCGAAAAGCTTTTTTGCTCTTTCTATCGCGATATTCTCAACGACGTCCACACATTCGCACCCGCCGTAATAGCGCTTGCCGGGATACCCTTCAGCGTACTTATTGGTAAGCACTGAGCCGACCGCTGACATCACCGCCGGGGACACGAAATTTTCCGAGGCAATAAGCTCAATGCCTCTTCTCTGACGCTCATATTCCGCTTTGACCGCTTCTCCGACCTCTGAGTCGAAGGAGCACAGGAAATCCATGTTTTCTTTGATCATTTTTTTATCTCCTTAAAAATTGTTTTCTTAATTAACCGATAAAAGCTATACATATATCATTACCCGCGCGCTGAAAGCTTTAAAATCCCACAGGAGCATTTGAATCAGCCGAGCGGGGCGGTGAGCTTGTCCCAGCTTACAAATGTCTGACGCACATTTTCAAATTTTCCCCCGGGCCCAAATTCGCACTGAGCTATACAGCCTCCATTGTCATACAGCGCATCGTATATCTGCCTTACCGCGTCGTCAATGTCCGCCGGCGTTCCGTAAGGCAGCAGATGCTGGCGGTCTATTTCACCCCAAAAAGTGATTTTGCCTTTAAACTGCTTTAAATTATTTATACCCATACAGAAGATCTGACTGTTTACCGCGTCAAGACCTATATCAATTAGATACGGAATAATATCCATAATATATCCGTCAGAATGCATAAAGGTTCTTTTGCCGTATTTTCTCGCAATTTCAATATAATCACGGTACATCGGAAGAAAGTACTTTTTCCACAATTCGGGATTTATGAGAAGCGACCTTTGACTTCCCCAGTCATCCATAAAATTAAGCGCGTCGCAGTTTGTCTGTGCGTACTTAGTTAACAGACGGCAGTAGAAATCGTGCATTCTTTCCATAAATTCCAGCATTTTTACGGGCGGATCCATCAGATCTATATATAGATTTTCGGTTCCGCGGATAAACTGCAGCTGTTCAAACGGGCGCGGACAGCCCAGCATAACAAATTTATCTGTTCGGGCTATCTCCCTGTTTACCTGCTCAACGCTGAATGAAAGCTGCTCCTCCGGGATATGAATTTTATAGCTGTCCTCCCATTCGTCGTCCTGTACCAACGGTGTTTTTACCTCTCCGATTACACCCCGCTGTATATTTTCAAAGGTACACCCCCACGGGTCTACGTATTTCCCCACATCGTGCATATCTCCCTTGGAGACCGGCGACTGCTCCTTCAATTCGATGCTTACTCCGGCAAAGTCAGATGGGTATTCTTCTGAAAGTCCCCTGAGCTCAGGGGCGAATCTGTCCCATGCCCAAGGCAGCGACCAAAGGTCTCTCGCCGTACGGTGCGAGGTATTTTTAAAATTCAGAGTATCTGTCACTATCTGTCTCGGTGTTAAAGGGTTCATTTTCTGTCTCTCCCCGTTTAAAAAAATGTATTTGTCTGTTTTCTTATTCTGCCCATTCCTCTGACACAGAAAGCCGTTCAACCGATAGTATAAGTATATTTAGTTCCCTGCGGCGTATCCGTCAGGGTCACTCCCTTTTCAAGCAGCTCAGCGCGTATACGGTCGGCTTCGGCATAGTTTTTGGCCTTTTTCGCGGCGGCCCGGAGCTCAATCCGCTCCTTTATATAGGCCTCAAGCTCACTGTCGTCGTTCCGCTTTTCTTTAACATAACCCATAAGCGAGCAAAGCTCGTCCATGAGCGTCCTTGCCGCCTCGGCGCTTTCCTTACTGACCCCGTCCTTTATCCACTGGAAAATATCGCTTACGAGCTCGAATATAACCGCGGTGCCGTCGGCGGTATTGAAATCGTCGTCCATTACCGTTATGAATTTGTTTTTATGGGCGGTAAGCTTTTCGGATATTTCGGGTGAAATACCTCCCGCGGGCGCGTTTGTAATATAAAAATCCAGACTGTCGGCGGCGTTGAATATCCGCTCAAGCGAGCTTTTTGCCGCTGAAAGCGTCTCGTCGGTAAAGTTAACCGGGGTACGGTAGTGAGCGCTGAGCAGGAAAAACCGTATCGGAAGATATCCGAATTTTTCCGACGCGTCGCGGACGGTGAAAAAATTACCGAGCGATTTGGACATTTTCTTGTTGTCGACGTTAATATACCCGTTATGCATCCAGTAACGCACGAACTGCTTTCCGGTGCAGCACTCGGACTGCGCTATCTCGTTTTCGTGGTGCGGAAAGGTCAGGTCCTGCCCTCCGCAGTGGATGTCTATGCTGTCTCCGAGATATCTTCGGCTCATCGCCGAGCACTCTATATGCCAGCCCGGACGCCCTTCCCCGAACGGAGACTGCCAAAACGGCTCGCCGGGCTTTTTCGCTTTCCACAGCGCGAAGTCCAGAGGATCCTCTTTCCCGTCGTCAATATCGATACGGGCGCCCGCTTCAAGCTCGTCGCTCTTCATGTGAGACAGCTTACCGTAGTCCTTAAAGCTTCTGGTTCGGAAATATACCCCGTCCGGGGTCGCGTATGCATGACCTTTTTCGATAAGCGTGGATATGATGTCGATTATCGCGTCTATATTGTCGGTAGCGCGGGGATGGAAATCCGCAGGCTCTATACCGAGTCCCTTCGCGTCCCTGAAGTATTCTTTTATATACCTTTCGGAGATTTCCTTTACAGTGGTTCCTTCCTCGTTTGCTTTTTTGATCATCTTGTCGTCGATGTCCGTGAAGTTCTGCACAAAGGTTACGTCGTAACCCCTGTAACGAAGATATCTCCGCAGCATATCGAAAACGACGAAGCATCTCGCGTTTCCCACATGGAAATAGTTATAGACGGTCGGACCGCAGGCGTACATTTTGATTTTACCCGGTTCAAGCGGGATCAGCTCTTCTTTTATCCGTGTTTCCGTATTATATATTTTCATTTCCGTATAACAACATAAGTCCTGTTTTCAGTCTTTATGGGCCTTTCGTTATTTTTTAATTTGCGTCGCCGGAGTCGCCGCTGATTTCTTCGGCATCCGTAATGCCTGCGGCGCCCGTATCATACATACCGCTCTTTTCCTCAAGACGGGCGATCCTTTCGCATAGCTTTTTAAGCTCCTGCGCGACGGGGTCGGGAATGTGTATCTGATCGAGGTCGCACTGCGGCACCCTTGCGCCCCCGCGTTTGACTACCTTTGCCGGTACTCCGACGGCGGTGCAGTCCGGCGGTATCTCTTTAAGCACAACCGCGTTTGCGGCGACCTTTGAGTTATCGCCCACCTTAAAAGGTCCGAGTACCTTAGCGCCGGCGCCTACAAGAACATTGTTGCCGAGCGTCGGATGACGCTTTCCGGTGTCCTTGCCGGTACCTCCGAGCGTTACTCCCTGATAGAGCGTACAGTTGTCGCCTATCTCCGCGGTCTCTCCGATCACGACGCCGCTTCCGTGGTCTATAAACAGACCCTTTCCGATCTTTGCTCCCGGATGTATTTCTATCCCGGTCAGAAGTCTCGCGCCCTGGCTGATAATGCGGGCGGGCAAATGAAGGTTCCTTTTATACAGCTTGTGGGATATCCTGTAGGCAAGCACCGCGTGCAGACCGGAATATGTCAGCACTACCTCAAGAGTGCTTTTTGCCGCCGGATCCCTGTCTTTAATGACCTCTATATCCTCTTTTATTTCACGCAGGCAGCGCGTTGCGGAATTTTTCAGATCAAGTAATTTTTTCATATCAGTCCCCCATGCTGCCTTCAGGCAGCTAAAAAAACCGTTATAATCGGTTTTTAACCGTTTTTATCGGTTTTTAATAGACATAAAAAATTTTCGTGTTTTGCTTTTGCAAAACAAAAAGCGCTCAGCTTTTCAGAAAATTTATGCGTAAAACCAGCCGCATTCTGACGCGATGAAATATAACTTTCACGCTAATGACCATTCCTTTCTTACGCCTGATTTTCGTTAAGGCTCCGCCCTGATCGATCCGCAAGCTTTGAAAAATTCAAACGCGTGGACGCATCGATAAAGATTCTTATGACATGTTAGAAAATTTCTTAAGACATTGACGCCGTCTTCCGGGGCATTTCGCTCAGTCCCATCGGCATTTCAATATTTAATATAACATATCGACGTTTTTTTTTCAAGTATATTTAAAGAATTTTTTCAAATCCGGAGTATTTTTTACGTCAAAGAAAAATTTAACTGAATATCTACAAGTTTTCTGTTGACAAAACCGCGTCTATGGTATAGAATATAAGTACAGCGAAAATCTCAGGGCAGAGAATAAAAAACTGTCACTAAAATTATATGACTGATTCCGAACGGAGGACACAGGTAATGGCTGATGAAAACAAGATAGACGAGGAATTTGAGTCTGAGATCTATACACTGACAGACGAAAACGGAGAGGAAAACCAATTTGAGCTTATAGGAACCACAGAGCTGGATGGCAGTACCTATATGGCGATGACTCCGGTAAACGAGGAAACTGACGAATACGTTATCCTCAAGCTTACCAAGGATGAAAACGGTGAGGAAATACTTGAGACCATCGAGGATGACGACGAGTTTGATCGTGTCGCGGATGTGTTCGACGATATGTTTTTCAGCGAAGAGGATTACGATAATTAAAAGGAAAAATAGGGTAAAGACCGAAAAGACGTATCATAAACGCCGTGTACGGCATAATATTATCATGAGCGGAGCCGAGCGGCGCTGTCGCCGCGCCGGCGCCCGTTCTGCGATGTGCGTGATATGATTTTTAAGTGGAACCTACAACAGATAAAAGGAGTCCGCGTTCCGGAGCGGGTGAGCAGACCTCCCCTTATCCTCCTGCTTATGTCACGGGGACAAGGGATGTTGGTAGCCCGAAGCTTCAGACAGGACACCGCCTTGCGAGAGCAGGGTTTTCATTAATTTCATACACGGCACCGCGGGGAAAAACGGAAGGCATATGCCTTCCGTTTCTTCTTTTTTCGGGTAATTTCAGATTTTATGTGTTAAACCGCCGCTTCCGGATAAAAAGATCAAATAGTCTTGTTTGTGGTCTTGAGCATAACGTCGTGATACCCGCCCTCGACAATGCTTGTCGCGGAGACAAGGGTTATTTTTGCGTTCTTCTGGAGCTCGGGAATGGTAAGCACGCCGCAGTTGCACATAGTGGACTTGACCTTGTAAAGGCTCTTTCCGACGTTGTCCTTGAGCGAGCCGGCGTATACGACGTATGAGTCGACGCCTTCCTCAAAGGAGAGCTTGGCCTTGCCGCCGAGATCGTATCTCTGCCAGTTGCGGGCCCTGTTGGAGCCCTCTCCCCAGTATTCCTTAACGTATGTTCCGTTTACGTTAAGCTTGGGAGTAGGGCTTTCGTCGAAGCGCGCGAAGTATCTTCCGAGCATCAGGAAATCCGCGCCCATCGCGAGCGCCAGCGTCATATGGTAATCGTGGACTATTCCGCCGTCGGAGCAGATCGGAACATAAATACCGGTCGCCTCATAATACTCGTCTCGGGCGGCTGCGACTTCAATAAGCGCGGTAGCCTGTCCGCGTCCGATGCCTTTTTGCTCACGGGTTATGCAGATAGAGCCTCCGCCGATTCCGACCTTCACAAAGTCCGCTCCCGCTTTCGCGAGGAACATGAAGCCGTCCCGGTCGACCACATTGCCCGCGCCGACCTTTACGCTGTCGCCGTATTTACCGCGGATGAAATCCAGCGTTTTCTTCTGCCAGACGGTGTAGCCCTCGGAAGAGTCTATACATAGAACGTCGGCTCCCGCCTCTACGAGAGCGGGGACGCGTTTTTCGTAATCAAGCGTGTTTATACCCGCTCCGACAAGGAAACGGCTGTGGGAATCTACCAGCTCCAGCGGCTGTTCCTCATGCTGGGCGTAGTCTTTGCGGAATACGAGGTATAGAAGGTTGTCGTTTTCATCGACTATAGGAAGGGTATTGAGCTTGTGGTCCCAGATTATGTCGTTTGCCTCAGCGAGCGTCGTGTTTTCTCTGGAGACTATCAGCTTGGAGCGCGGTGTCATAAAATCCTTCACGGGCGTGCTTTCGTCCATTCTCGATACCCGGTAGTCGCGGCTGGTAACGAGCCCTATCAGCTTACCGCCCGAGGTTCCGTCGGCGGTGATGGCGATGGTGGAATGCCCCGTTTTTTCCTTTAAGCGCAGTACGTCCCCGAGCGTGCTGTCCGCGGTAAGGTTAGAATCGCTTACGACGAAACCGGCCTTATAGTTTTTGACCTTTGATACCATCGCCGCCTCGTCCTCAACGGACTGGGAGCCGTATATAAAGGAAAGTCCGCCCTCCTTCGCGAGAGCTATGGCCATGCCGGAATCGGATACCGACTGCATTATGGCGGAGACCAGCGGTATATTCAGGTTTATAGCCGATTTTTCGCCTTTTCTGAATTTGACGAGCGGAGTTTTCAGGCTTACGTTTGCCGGGATGCAGTTTTCAGAGGTGTAACCGGGAATGAGCAGATATTCGCTGAACGTGTGTGATACCTCCGGATAAAAATATGCCATTGTTCTGACCGCGATTTGGCGCAGCCAAATCTTCCTTTCCTGATATTTTTAATTTTTCAAGCTCTTTTCACGGGATGAAAAGCAAGCGGGCAGTATTCCGCCTTGGATGTACCAGGGAGAAGCTGCCCGTATAATAAAACGTTTTTTAATTGTTTCTTAAACGGTTAGTTTCACCGCCGTCAAAAGATACTTTTTATAAGTATACCATATTGACGCGGTTTTGTCAAGCGTGAAAACGCCGTTTATTTCAGTATGTTACCCGGATTTGTCGTGCATTTTTGACAAAAAGACCTTAATATTTCCGTTCTTTATTTCAGGCCGAGCAGGGGTCTTAGGTATTGTCCTGTATACGAGGCGGGATTGGCGGCGACCTCCTCGGGTGTCCCGCGCGCTATAACGGTGCCTCCTCCGTCTCCTCCCTCGGGTCCCATGTCGATTATAAAATCGGCGGTCTTTATCAGCTCGAGATTGTGTTCTATCACTATCACGGTGTTCTGAGCTTCCACAAGCCGCTGCAATACCTCTATCAGCTTTTCGACGTCCGCGGTGTGAAGTCCCGTTGTCGGCTCGTCGAGGATATATACCGTGCGCCCTGTCGCGCGGCGGGAAAGCTCGGTGGCAAGCTTGACTCGCTGTGCCTCGCCGCCGGACAGCGTGGTGGACGACTGTCCTATCTTTATATATCCGAGTCCGACGTCATAAAGCGTATCGAGCTTTCTTTTCAGTCTCGGAAGCTCGGAGAAGAAGGCGCGCCCCTCCTCGACCGTCATTTCAAGCACATCCGAGATGTTTTTCCCCTTGTATTTTACCTCAAGCGTGTCGTGATTATAACGCTTGCCTTTGCAGACGTCGCAGGTTACGTAAACATCCGGCAGGAAATGCATCTCTATGCATTTTACCCCGTCGCCCTCGCACGCCTCGCAGCGACCGCCCTTGATATTGAAGGAAAAGCGTCCGGATTTGTATCCGCGGCGCTTGGCGTCCGGAGTGGAGGCGAACAGCTCTCGTATATCCGTGAAAAGTCCCGTATAGGTCGCGGGATTGGAGCGAGGGGTGCGTCCTATGGGGCTTTGATCTATCGCTATAACCTTGTCAAGCGCCTCCCAGCCGAGAACCTCTTTATGTTTTCCCGGGGTTGTGTGCGCGCCGTTCAGCTTTCTCGCGAGCACAGGGTAGAGAATTCCGTTGACAAGCGAGGATTTACCTGAGCCGGAGACACCGGTCACGCAGGTGAAAACGCCGAGAGGAAAGTCAACGTCGATATTTTTCAGGTTGTGTTCTTTCGCTCCGCGGACAGAGATCTTCTTTCCCGTTCCCTTACGGCGCGAGGATGGGACGGGTATCCTGCGTCTTCCGGACAGGTACGCTCCGGTGATTGAATTTTTGTCCGCCTTGATATCCTCGGGAGTACCGGCGGCCACGACGTATCCGCCGTGTATCCCCGCGCCGGGACCTATGTCCACGATATAGTCGGACTCGTTCATGGTCTCCTCGTCGTGCTCGACGACTATCAGGCTGTTTCCGAGATCACGAAGCGATTTCAGGGTCTTTATCAGCTTTCCGTTATCGCGCTGGTGCAGACCGATGCTCGGCTCGTCTAAAATGTAGAGAACTCCCATAAGAGACGATCCGATCTGAGTCGCCAGACGTATACGCTGCGCTTCTCCTCCCGACAGTGTTCCCGCCTTGCGCGCGAGGTTCAGATATTCAAGCCCGACGTTTTTGAGAAAGCCGAGGCGCGAACGGACCTCCTTCAGTATTTCCGCGGATATTTTGATCTCCGCGCCCTCAAAAACGAGAGAGTTCACAAAGTCCAGCGCGTCCGAAATGGAAAGACGGCAGAAATCGTCGATGCTTTTGCCGCCTACTGTGACCGAAAGTATCTCGGGCTTCAGGCGCTTTCCGCCGCATACCGGACAGGGCGTGTTTTCTATAAAAGCGTCGTAGTATTCGCTTGACGACTGACCCCAGGCCTTTCTGCGCTGGTCTATTATCGCGAGTATGCCCTCGAACGGTATCTCCTGGCGGCGTACTATTCCGTCAAAGGTGCGCACGACCTTATACAGACGGTCGCCGGTGCCGTAAAGCAGGGCGTTGTACGCCTCGGGTGTGTAATCCTTGATGGGAGTGTCGAGATCAAAGCCCGCCGCTTTGCCCGCTGCCTCAAAAAGCGGGCCGGAGTAGGTATTCTCGTCCAGAGTCTTAAAGCCGTTTACCTGTATCGCGCCTTGTCTGAGAGAAAGATTCATGTCAGGGATTATCTTGGCGGGGGAAAGCGCGGAGGTCTCGCCTAAGCCGGCGCATTCCGGACACGCTCCTATCGGGTTGTTGAAGGAGAACATACGCGGCTCAAGCTCGCCGAAGCTGATGTTGTGCTCCTCGCAGGCGTAATTCTGTGAAAATGTAAGTTCTTGGGGAGTATCTCCGAGTACCGAGACGTTTATATTGCCGTCCGCCTGGGAAAGCGCGGTCTCGACCGAGTCCGCAAGGCGCGAACGCATTTCCGCTCCTTTATTTATGAGACGGTCCACTACTATTTCGACGGTGTGCTTTATATTTTTGTCAAGCTCTATCGTTTCGCTCAGGTCGTACATAATACCGTCTACGCGGACCCGCGCGAATCCGCTTTTTCTCGCGGCATCAAACACCTTTTCGTGTCTGCCCTTTTTCGAGCGCACAACCGGCGCCAGTACGATAAATTTGGTTCCCTGCGGCAGAGACATTATTTTCTCTATTATCTGGTCGGTTGACTGACGGCGTATCGCTTTACCGCATTTAGGACAGTGCGGGGTTCCTACGCGGGCGTAAAGAAGCCTCAGATAATCGTATATTTCCGTTACTGTTCCGACTGTGGAACGGGGATTTTTCGAGGTGGTCTTCTGGTCTATGGAAATAGCGGGAGACAGTCCTTCTATAGTGTCCACGTCCGGCTTATCCATCTGACCGAGGAACATTCTCGCGTAGGATGAGAGAGACTCGACAAATCTCCTGTGTCCCTCGGCGTACAGTGTGTCGAAGGCAAGCGAGGACTTGCCGGAGCCGGAAAGTCCCGTGAATACCACCAGCTTGTCCCTTGGAATTCTCAGACTTATGTTTTTCAGGTTGTTAACGCGTGCGCCGGTTATATCTATATATGATGCCATTTGGTTACCTCTTGATACTTATGTGTGGTAAAAAAACCTTCGGAAACTTTTCTTAAAATGCGTTCGGGTTTTGGCAGGCGGCTTTATCACGCCGCTTCAGAGGAGCTTTTCAGAAAAGTTTTTGAAGCTTCTTAAGGAACTTTTTTAAAAAGTTCCTTAAGCTCAAATTATTTGAACTCCCGCAGCGAACGTATGCGGTCGCGGAGCTTCGCCGCCGCCTCAAACTCAAGCCGTTTCGCGGCGTCCCTCATTCTCGCGCTCAGCTCCTCGATAAGCTTTTCGCGTTCCGCTTTTGTAAGCTTTTTGTCCGGCTTTGACCCGGTATCGCCGTTTCTTCCGGCGCCGATGTCAATAAGCTCGTGTACCGGCTTTACTATGGTCTTGGGAATTATACCGTGAGCGGCGTTGTATTCGCTCTGCACCCTGCGGCGGCGTTCGGTCTCGTCTATCGCCGCGCGCATGGAACGTGTCACGGTATCGGCGTACATTATGACTTTTCCTTCGGCGTTCCGCGCGGCGCGTCCGACCGTCTGGATAAGCGACGTTTCGGAGCGGAGGAGTCCTTCCTTATCCGCGTCAAGGATCGCGACCAGCGAGACCTCCGGGATGTCAAGCCCCTCCCGAAGCAGGTTTATTCCGACAAGCACGTCGAAAACGCCGAGCCGGAGGTCGCGTATGATCTCCATACGCTCCATCGTATCCACATTATGGTGAATATATTTCACCTTTACCCCGTTCATTGACAGAAATTCCGTAAGATCCTCCGCCATTTTCTTGGTCAGAGTGGTCACAAGTACTCTTTCCTTTTTCTCGGAACGGGCGATTATCTCTCCCATAAGGTCGTCTACCTGACCGCCGACCGGTCTTACCTCAATTATCGGGTCGACCAGTCCCGTAGGACGTATCAGCTGTTCCACGATCCGGGAGGAATGTTCCTTTTCGTAAGGACCGGGAGTGGCGCTGACGTAAATTACCTGATTTATCTTGCTTTCGAATTCCTCGAAATTCAGCGGTCGGTTGTCCATCGCGGAGGGCAGACGGAAGCCGTATTCGATCAGATTGTTTTTTCTTGCCCTGTCCCCGCCGCTCATGCCTCTTATCTGTGGGAGCATTACATGGGACTCGTCAACGATCATCAGATAATCGTCCGGAAAATAGTCAAGCAGCGTGTAGGGGGTACTTCCGGGAGCCCGACCGGAAAGCACGCGGGAGTAATTTTCCACTCCGGAGCAGTATCCTATCTCTCTCATCATTTCTATGTCGTAGCGGGTACGCTCCTCTATACGCTGAGCCTCTATCAGCTTGCCCTGAGACTTGAAATAAGCCACTCTGTCCATCATCTCGTCATATATGACCGCCAAAGCCGCCTCGCGTTTATCGGGGGATACGGCATAGTGGGTGGCGGGGAATACCACCGCGTAGCCGACATTTCGGATCAGCTCGCCCGTTACATGGTTTATCTCGGAGATCCGTTCGATCTCGTCGCCGAAAAACTCGACCCGGATTATCGTATTATCGGAGCCGGACGGGTGTATCTCCACCACGTCTCCCCGGACTCTGAACTTATTTCTCTCAAGCGCGATATCGTTTCTGTCATAACTGATGGCTATCAGCCGGTCGAGCAGCTCGTTGCGGTCCATCTGCATGCCGACGCGCATATCTACCATAAGTCCCTTGTATTCCGCCGGGTCTCCAAGGCTGTAGATACAGGAGACTGAGGCGACGATCACCACGTCACGGCGCTCAAAGAGAGCGGAGGTGGCGCTGTGACGGAGCTTGTCTATCTCGTCGTTGACCAGGGCATCCTTTTCAATATATATATCCTTACCGGGTATATACGCTTCCGGCTGGTAGTAATCGTAGTAGGAAACAAAATATTCCACCGCGTTTTCCGGGAAAAACTCCTTGAATTCAGAACAGAGCTGCGCGGCGAGTGTTTTGTTATGAGCAAGCACGACGGTAGGCCGATTAAGCGCCGCGATCACATTCGCCATAGTAAAGGTCTTGCCCGAGCCGGTAACTCCCAGCAGAGTCTGCTCACGCATTCCGTTTTTTATTCCGGATATCAGTCCTTCTATTGCCTGGGGCTGGTCGCCTGTGGGGCTGAAGGGGCTTACGAGCTTAAACGGTTTGTTTTCCATATTATTGCCGTCATGGCCTTCCTTTCTTTCAGAGCATTAAGACATTCCGGGAAATAAGATGCGGATATTTTAGTATTGTTTCCCGAAAAAAACATTTTTCACATATATTTTAGTATAGCACAAATAAATTATTATGTAAAGAGGTAATCGACGGAAATTTTATTTTCTTGGGAAGATAAAAAAACTTCCCAAAATAAGTGCACATGTCTGTAAAAAACGGACAAATGAAAATTTTTGGGAGGTTTAAGAAATCCTTCCGGAAAATAATAATTCAGGGAACTTTTTGACTCGAATTGTCAAGTCAAGTGCAAAGATTTTTTGAAAAAAACTTCTTCAGGAGACCTCCAGCCCAGAGATTTACGTGGGCGCCTGTTCAAAAGAGAAGCGATGGCATCCACATCCGATTGAGTAAC
>CALYAD010000039.1 GCA_944393415.1 uncultured Clostridia bacterium
CGCTCTTTTGTCGTCCTTAATATTGCCTCCAACAGAGGCTTTTTTTGTTTTGAATGCCGATCCCTGTGCAAACAGGAATGAGAGAGCTGCCGCTCTCGCATCTTATAATGCTTTTGCGACAGCCCCATTTTCACGGTACAGGCTCAGAGTGAGTCGTTCCCGTTTTCAAATAATTATTTTTTATTTTTTGTCGGCCTCAGTTTCCTCGGAGGGAGCGGACTCCACCTTTTCAACCTCTTCGTCCGCGTCGTCGTCGAGATCGCAAAGCTCGCACTCGTCACATCCGCCGCCGCAGCTGCCATCATCGGAATCAACGTCGTTTTCGTCGGCATTATCGCCTGTCAGCTTGTTACGGCATTTGCTTATTATCGCAATAGCCGCGGCCGCCGCGGCGAGCACGATGCCGAAGACAACTAAAAATTTTATTATACCGTTCGCTTTCTTGCACATGATGTTTTCTCCTTTACAAAATATTTCTGTCCTGTTTTATTACCGTTTCGCAAACGCAATTATTCGATTTGCCTTTACGGTTACATTATAACATATTATTTCCGCTTTGTCCATTGATTTACAAAAACATTTGTAAACTTTTTTACATGGTCTTTACATTATATTATCAGGAGCGCATTGAGCGTATCGCCTCGGCCGCGTCCGGCGCTCCGAATACCGAGGAGCCGGCAACAGCGACCGTCATACCGTTTTCTCTCAGTATACCCACGTTACTCCGATTTATGCCGCCGTCCGCTTCAATCTCCGCTTTTATTCCGTAAGCCCGGCAAAGCTCTGAGACCTGACGCAGCTTCTCAACAGTCTCCGGAATAAGCTTTTGACCTCCGAAACCGGGCTCCACCGTCATAATAAGCGCCAGATCACACAGATTCAGATATTTTTCAATTACCGTCACGGGAGTACCGGGCTTTATCGCCAATCCCGCCTTAATACCGCATCCCTTAATCGCTTTAAGAGCGGCTTCAACGTCCTGACACGCCTCATAATGCACTGTCAGCAGATCGGCGCCCGCTCGTTTGTAATCGTCTATGTATCTTATCGGATCGTTTATCATCAGATGAACGTCAAAAAACAGTCCTGACTTTTTCCGTATCGATGAAATGACACACGGTCCGAAGGATATATTGGGTACAAACGCACCGTCCATGACATCCAAATGCAGCCAATCGGCGCCTCCTTCCTCAACGCGTTTTATCTCGCTTTCGAGTATACTGAAATCCGCCGCGAGCAACGAGGGTGATATTTTTATCATATTAATCCTCCATGCCGCCAGAGGCGACTAAAATAGAATTTGAAAAATTTTCGTGTTTTGCAATAGCAAAAAAATTTATGCGTGAAAGCGTCTGCATTCCGATGCGATCAAATTAATTTTTCACGCTATCCTCCATGCCGCCAAAGGCGGCTAAAAAACCTTAATCGGTTTTTAATAGACTCGAAAAATTTTCGCAAGAAAATTTAAGCGTGAAATCACCGTATTCCGAGACGATGTAATGTTTGCTTTCACGCTGATTTGTCAATGCTATATTACTTCGCAGATAAGCGACATCAAATATATTTCGAGTACCCCGATCAGTCTTCCTGAGCTGTCAAAAGATTTTCCGTTCAATAAAAATTATAAAGTCCCCGCTCTGTCGGGATATTTTGAAAATAAAGGTCCGTAAAAGCCTCCCTTACGGCTTCTTTGACCCGAACTGCTTTTTTTACCGTTTTCGGATCCCTCTTGCCAGTGTGTCACATGGCGGTAAAATCCCATATCATGGTATCAAACGGTAAATCGATAGGGCAGCGCTCGCCCGCTTTTTGCCGCTCCGCGCCTGAGACCGAGTAATGGAAAGTTAAAAATAAAGGAATGTGGGCAGTTTAAAGACCGTATCTCAGTCGCTTAAAATAAAGGGACCGTCCGTTCAGAGCCTCCGCGCTCAGCCCGAGGCGGTCCCGAGCTTTTTACGCTCAGATAAACTCATGATACAGAGATATCTCGGGAAGATAGCTTTCGTCTATTTCCTCAACGCCTTCAAGAGTCGCTAAGATGCTCCTGCTTTTATCGTAATAGACAGAAGCGGAGTTTATCTGAGACAGAATCTGCGTGAGGGCAGGCTTCAGCATTCCCGGCTCATAACCGAGCATTGAATCTATTATAAAATCGCTGTCTTCTTCATAAGGGAGAATGTTTTTATCCTCATTTTCAATGACGGTTTCCCAGAGCATAAATGTAAATTCAGGCTCGGCGGAACGGTATCTGTTATCCCGGACAAGCCGTCTCCAAAGCCTGACCTCACGTCTGGATATGATCCTGTCGCCAAAATGAAGACAGCCAAGCGGAGTTATATATACCTTGGCGGTGTGCTTCTTGTCGTCAATAAGTGAGGTGAAGCAGGGATAAATTGCCTGTATTCCTTCAAATATAATTATTTCGGCGTCATCCCTTATAAGCCTTTCATACCCCACTCGTCTGCCCTCATTGAAATCGAAGCGCGGCACGTCCACTTCTCTTCCAGCCTGCAGCTTTTTCATAAACGCCGCAAGCTCGGGAAGATCAAGCGCTTTATCCGAATCGAAATCCAGTTTCCCGTCCTTTGCCTCGGCAATCAGCTCCTTGCGGTCACGGAAAAAATCGTCAAGCGATATTATCTTTACCCTTCTTCCGCGTTCCGCGAACTCTGATATAAGCTTTTCGGAGGCGGTAGTCTTTCCGGAGCAGGTCGGACCCGAAAGGGTCAGATACCGCAGTCCCTCAAGATCGCATATCTGCTTGACAACGGTATCCAGCCTGCTTTCAAAATCGGCGTCGCAGGCATGAACATATTCCTTTTTTTCTTCCTCTGTTTCAAAGTGTATTCTTGCTACCAAATTTTCAGTTCCTCTCTTATATTTGTTACGGAAGAATTCTTGCCGTCTGTCCCGGCAGTCAATTACGCACACGCGGCGCATGGCCGCTCTTTGTCAGCCGGATTAATCGCAGCGCCTTGTTTGGGCGCGCGCAGAACCTTCTGTCCGGGCTATACAAAGTATTCCTTCGCAAAGGCTTGCGTCAGAGCGTTCTTTTCCGACCACGCTCTGTTATAAATCTCGTCGCTTAAGTATTCGTAAGGGTATTTCGGCATCGCCGCCCGCTTTATAACGCTTCTGTCCGGCGCAACAAGCTTTGTGACCGCTCCGGCGCCCGCGGCGAAAACCGAGTGTACCTCCTCCATCATATAGATATTGTACAGTCCCTCCGCGCCCTTCAGGGCATATCCTACGTTTTCAAAATTACCGACGGTGTTTTTCTGTCTGTAAATATAGTACGGTAAATAACCGGCAAGCCCTGCCGCGACCTGTGAATAATCCACGCTCTTTCCGGTCTCCCCGCCTGAACGCGAGTAGACCTCGGTACCGTTTCGCAGAAAATCGGAGGCCTTCTTTACGCAGAAGGTATGGAAGGTTATGTTGTCCGGACGAAGCTTGATTATTTCGTCTACGGAACGGGAGAAGCTGTAAAAGCCCTCGTTCGGAAGTCCCGCGATAAGATCGGTATTTATATATTTTATCCCGCTTTCCCTTGCCATATTATACGCGCGGTAAAAATCCTCTGTGGTATGCTTGCGGCCGATGTTTTCAAGCACCATGTCGTTGAGCGTCTGAGGATTGACGCTTACCCTCGTTACACCGTAAGAATTTATTACCTTCAGCTTTTCCATGGTCACGGTATCCGGACGTCCCGCCTCACAGGTAAACTCCGAAAGCGACGCGGGATCCACGCGCGAGGCGATCTTAGCGAGAAGCGCGGACAGCTTATCCGGCTCCAGAACCGTCGGAGTTCCTCCTCCGACATAAACCGTCGCCACCCTGAGCCCAAGCGACGCGATGAGGTCAAAGGTTCTGTCTATATCATCAAAAAGGCGTACAAGATAATCCCCGGTCATGGAAAGCAGACGCTTTGTGGAATACGAAACAAACGAGCAGTACGCGCATCTGGTCGGGCAAAAAGGGATGGATATATATACAGAACAGGTCTTAGGCGGAGTCGCAGCAATTATGGCTGCCTCCCTTTCGGCTATATCGGTCAGCAGCGCGGCTTTTTTAGGATTTAAAAAGTAATCCGTACACAGAGCGTCCCTTATCTGAGCGGAGCTGAGTCCGGCTGACACAAGCTCCGCCGCTATCTTAGCGGGACGAACTCCGGTAAGTATTCCCCACGGAGGAGTACACTCAAAAAGCTCCTCACCGGCAGCCACTATTGCGACTCCGGCTGCGATTTTTGCCGTTTTCACCTTTGTTATTCCCGCCCTGAACGGCTCGAACCTCTCTTTTACCGCACATCTGCGTCCGCTTCTCATTTCCGCCCTTGCCGACACTCCGCTTTCATTTTGAGCAATGGTAAGCGTAACCACATCGGAATCATCCGTCAATGCCTCCTCGGCTGAAAACTTCGCGCCCGGGAAAAAAAGCATGCAAAGCGTCTGAACATAATAAGCGTTTATTTCTCCGTTAATATATAGCTTCATTAAGGTTTATCTGTTCCTTTCACGCCGCTTTGCGCGGCACATTTATAATACCCGGCTGACACCTGAGTCAAAGAGCCGTAAGATCCTTTTCCGAATCAAGCACTATCGTTACAGGTCCGTCAAGGCGGCAGCTTACCGCCATATCGGCTCCGAAAACACCCGTTTCAACCGTGATCCCGGTCTCCCTCAGGGAGCCGACATATCGGTCAAACAGCTCTCTTGCCCTCTCCGGCTTTTCCGCCATTGTAAAGTCCGGTCTTGTTCCACGGCGACAGGAAGAGCAAAGCGTAAAATTCGGTACGGCGAGCACACTGCCGCCGATATCCCGTACGGAGAGCCCAAGCTTCCCGTTTTCATCCTCAAATATTCTCATAGCGGCGGTCTTTTCCGCCATTTTCCGTACTGTCTCCGGCGTGTCCCCCGCCTTTATACCCGCTAATACGAGTAAAACTCCCGCCATCAAATCGCCGCCGCTGCAGCTCCCGACCGTGCTTCCGTCCACCGTTACCGCAGCCGATACCGCTCTCTGTATAACGCATATCATAAACCAACCACCATATTTACAAATATTAATTCGGCCTTCAGTGTATCATCGCGGCCTTTACGCTTTTATATCTCGGGGTTCCGAACAGGTTTACCTTTCCGTTTATACTTTCCATTGTAATACCGTACAGCTCAGAGCCGGACAGACTTTCGGTCGGGAGCTGATACATGCTTATCAGTCCCACGTCGGAAAGTATCTCAAGGATCAGCTTAAGCTTTGCCGGACGTATTTCTCTTCCCGCCTCACTCAGCCTGACCGAAAGCCTGTACAGAGAAAATACACGCGTATCCGCACCGGTAATTTCTTTCAGCAGCCTGTAGACCGCCGCAAAATCGTCACGGTCCGGAAGCAGTCCGTCCGCGACCTCAAAGCTCCCGCCGTTCTCCACTCTCGCGAGAAGCTCACATTCACACCTCGTATAGCTGAGATCTTTTTCTGCGCTCTCCTCCGTTCTGCAAAGCCTTGCGTCAAGAGCGAGAAGCTGAACGCTCCTTTCACCACGGAACTCGTTTATATCCAGTTTAAACACCATATCTATCCTATCCCCGCACTCAAGGTCCGCTTCCTGCGGAGAGATCCCGAAAAGCAGCGCCGACATTCTTCTGCCCCCGGTGCCAATCGTAAGCTTTGTGTGTCTGCCTCCGCCCATCTGTATTACCTCGAGCACCTCGGTGTTTTTCAGCAGAAATACCGGCATAGGGTTGCCTGTACCGCAAGGCTCAAAAAGCGAGAGCTCCTCTGCCAGCTCAAAATTTATCTCGTTTTCTTCAAGCTCACAGTCTATTGTCAGCTCGGCGGCATTATCGTTTAAGTCTATGAAGGCGGAAGCATATTCGTTTATCTTTTTTCTGAATTCGTCTATTTTATCGACTTTTACGGTAAGACCGGCCGCAAGCTCATGACCTCCGTACTGCACAAGGAGCTCCCTGCACGCCCCGAGCGCCTCAACCAAATTGAAACCGCTGATACTTCGTCCGGAGCCTTTTCCCACTCCGTCCTCAATTGAAATAAGTATGCTCGGAAGATTGAACTTTTCAGTCATACGCGAAGATACTATCCCTATGACCCCGTGATGCCAGTTTTCGCTTGCAAGCACTATTACCGGCTCACGGGAGAAATCATGTGTCTGCTCGGCGAGCCCGAGCGCTTCGCTTTCTATCCGATTCTCCTCTGCCTGCCTGATACCGTTGAGCTCGCAAAGCTCGGAGGCTATCCGGGCGGCGCGCTCACTGTCCCGACAGGTAAAAAGCTCAACGCCAAGCGAGGCGTCCGCTATTCGTCCCGCGGCGTTTATCCTCGGAGCGACGGTAAATCCGATATAAGACGCAGTAATTTTTCGCTTCTTTTGATATTTTCGTCCGGGAACGCCTGACGCGGCGTCAACTATAGCCCGAACTCCGGTGCGCGGAACCTCCTCCATGGCTTTGATACCCATCGCGCATATAAGACGGTTTTCGTCGGTGAGCGGCATAACGTCGGCGATAGTACCTATTGCGACAAGATCGATATATCCGGCGCATATCCTCTCGAGAAAATCACCTTTTCCGCTGTCAAGCAGCCTTTTTATACGCTCGGAACCGCTCAGAGCTCCTCCGTCATGGAAATATTTTCTTTCCTGACGCGTAAACTCAAGTGCCGTGAGCAGCTTGAACACGACTCCAACTCCCGCAAGCCCCTTAAACGGGTATGAACAGTCAGGGCGCTGCGGATTTATCACCGCGTCTGCCGGCGGCACCGTTTCCCGGCATTTATGGTGATCCGTGATAACCAAGCCCATTCCGAGCCGCCTTATGTAATCCGCCTCTTCAAACGCCGTTATACCGGTATCTACCGTGACAATAAGCTCAGTCCCTCCGCTTTTCAGCTTATCTATAGCTTCGCACTTCACTCCGTAGCCTTCGCTTACTCTGTTAGGAATATAATAATCCGCCTCAGCCCCGATGCTCCTAAGATAAAGAAGCAGGGCGCTTACCGATGTCACTCCGTCGACGTCATAGTCTCCGTACACCGTAATGTGCTCTCCGCGTCCGACTGACGAAAGGATTCGCTCCACGGCCTTATCCATATCCTTCATCAGAAACGGATCGTGAAAATATTCGCTGCCGTGCTGAAGAAAGCGTCGCGCGGTTTCCGGCGTCTCGTACCCCCGCGCGCACAGAAGTCTTGCCGTTACCGGATCAATAGAAAGCGAGTCCGCCAACCGGCGCGCCGCGGCACAGTCCTTTAAATTTTCCTTTACTCTCCATTTTTTTGCTTTTGGCATTGCTATGATCTTCCCTATCCTTGCCGGCGCGGCATTTTTGCTCAGTTGCCGCTAATGGCATCGGTTAAATAATTACTCCGAATTCTTATCACTGAAAACCAACGGTTTCAGACACCGTGAAAACTTGGCCTTTTAATGTCCGCACCGGTCTCCGTAAGCCTCTGTCCGGATTTTCAAAGCGTCTCGTCGCCATTTCCGCAGCATGGCGGATATTCGGTAACCGGCGCAAGCACTTCGATTATCACCGGAACAGCGACGCGTGTTCTTTTTTCTATAAAAAACGCGGCAAAATACGGTAAAACAAATCCGGCTCCCGCCAAAAAATATGACAGTACCTCGTTTACCGATACAAAAACAAAATAAAGCACGACCGCAAGCAGCACCGGCGCCAAAAACAGGAGCGCCGTATATTCAAGCAGTACGCCGCTCGGAGCTTCTATGATCACCGTATCGCCCTTCCGGGCGCCGAGCTTGTTTTTTACCCTGAGCTCAAGCTTTGCGGCGTTTCCGCAGAAGCGTCTGCCCGCACAGCTGCCGCACGCCTCCTCTCTCAAAACAGAAACAACGGCTTCGTTTCCTGCAGTCTCTATAACGACAGCGCTGCGTTTCATAATAACGGTTCCTTTCTGTTACGGACTTTCTCGTTTTTCCCGCGTCCCATAATTATAACTGAATATCAGGTTGTTTTTTCCGAATATACGGAAATAATCTTTTCCGCCTGCTTTATACCGTCCAGCGCCGCGCTGGTGATTCCTCCCGCGTACCCCGCTCCCTCGCCGCACGGATAAAGATTGCTATGTCCGGGAGCGGTTCCGGTATCCAGCCTAAGTATCCTGTACGGCGCGCTGGTGCGCGTCTCGGCGCCTGTAAGCACAGCGTACCGGGAATCAAAGCCCGGCATTTTCCTGCCGAACGCGCAAATTCCCTTTTTCAGCATTTCATTGATAAAATCAGGAAATATACCGTCAAGCCTTGCCGGAACCACATTGCCGCCGTCTCCCATATAAGTGGGGACGACCGCCGATGGTTCTGTCAAAGTCGGATTATTTCCGAGAAAATCCCCGACGGTCTCGACGGGCGCTCGGTATCCGCCTCCTCCGAGAGCATACGCGCGTCTCTCAAGCGTACGGCAAAATTCCAGCGTCCCTCCGAATCCCCGGCAATCTCCGGGGGTGACCGATACGCAAAGAGCGCTGTTGGAGTTGCGCCCGTCCCGCGCGTACCGACTCATTCCGTTTACCACCAAAGCTCCCTCTTCGCTCGCCCCGGCGACCACCTCACCGCCCGGACACATACAAAAGGTATATACGGCGCGTCCGTTCTCACGCAGTGAGTAGGAGTATTCCGCGCTGCCGAGACGCTTTTTTATCTCCGGATCGCTCTCGGCGAGTCTGAGCGCGGCGTCTCCGTATACAGCCCTTTCAACATCGGCGCGGAGATGCTCTATTCTGACTCCGACGCTGACCGCCTTCTCCTCTAAAGAAAATCCGGTGTCGCCGAGGTATTTATAAACATCACGCGCGCTGTGACCTGTCGCGAGTATCACCGCGCCGCACCGAATATCTCCCTTCGTCGTCTCAGCCGCGTTTATATTTCCGGCGCTGTCGGTCTTAAAAGCCTTAAGCGCGCATCTGAACATCACGCTGCCGCCAAGCTCGGTTATTTTGTTTTTTATCCCGTCGACGATACCGGTAAGGAGATCCGTTCCGATGTGCGGCTTTGCCTCCGTCATTATCTCCTCCGGGGCGCCGAACTCTACAAATCGCCTGAGCACGTATCCGCACAGGCTGTCGTTTACCCTTGTTACGAGCTTACCGTCGGAAAAAGTGCCGGCTCCTCCGGCTCCGAACTGAATGTTGCTCTCAGTATCCAGTTTGCCGGTAGTATAAAACCTGTTTACCGCCTTCAGCCGCTCCCGCGTGTCGTCGCCGCGTTCTATCACTATCGGTCTGTAGCCGTTCTCCGCAAGCAGCAGCGAGGCAAACATTCCGGCCGGACCGAAGCCGACCACAAGCGGCCTTCCCTGAAGCGGTCTGTCGCCGTGCTTTACTTCGGGAGCGCCGGACGACAGAATACTTATACCTTCTTTATTAAGGTCCATACTCGGAGGTATCTCCTCTACCTCCGCCGCGACCGACCAGACGACGCTTATCCTGTTTTTATGTCTCGCGTCAACAGACTTTCGGTATATTTTTTTCTCTCCGACGCTTTTAAGTCCGAAAAGCGCCGCAAGCTTCCTTTGCGCAAATTCGGTTGCCGTAACGGAAGACTCCGTAAGCGGCAACCGAATGTCTTTTACCAATACCCAGACCAATTATTCATCCGTTCCTTTCGCATATCAGAAAGAGCACCCATACCTGCATACGCCCGCTCGGGCTATGCGCCGGACGAGATTACCCAGAAAAGGACAGCGAGCGCGACACTCACTACCGCAGCGATAAAATCAAGAACTCTTGATCGTTCCACTTTATAGTCTGCCCGTCCCTCCGAGCGCATAAGATAGGATTTGTGCTTTAAATTTTTTTCCTGCGAACCGTTGCTGTTCATCTGCTCTTGTTACCGTCCTTCCCGGAACGTCTGGTCACTCCGTAATATCCGTCAAGTATACTTTTCAGCTTGTTTTCGTCTATACCGCGCGAAAGCTCTCCTCCCTCGGCATAGGATATGCGTCCGTCCTCCTCGCTCACCACGATCACCCCGGCGTCGCTTGTACGGCTCATCCCTATAGCCGCGCGGTGCCGTGACCCAAACGAAGCGCTGAGCGTAGGATCGGTATAGTTAGGGAGAAAGCACCCGGCGGCATAGATCCTTTTTCTCCGGATTATTATTGCGCCGTCATGAAGGGGCGCGGGCGCGAAAAAAAGATTGCATATCAGCTCGGATGAAATAAGCGCGTCCGTCTTTATACCGCTCTGACTTACGTCGTCTATTCCCGTGCTTCTCTCAAGAACTATCAGCGCTCCGGTACGAGTCGCGGAAAGACGGGTAACCGCCTTGACCACCGCGTCCGCTTCCTTGCTTCCGGATACCGGATGCAGCTTTCCCGCCAGTATTCTGAAAAAGCTGATAACCCCCGCGCCGGTTTTTTCCAGAAAAGCGCGTATATCCTCCTGAAAAATAACAACGACGACAATGATACCCGGCAGGCAAAACATGTTTATAAATCCGTATATCGCGGAAAGTCCCAGAAATTTAAACAAAGAGCGGGCCAAAAGCAAGGCGATAACTCCGATAAATACCGGGAAAGCGCGCCGTTTACGTATAAATCTGTATATCAGAAAAAAAAGCGTTGATAAAAGTAATATATCTATAACGTCGGAGATACCGATCGAAACAAAACGCGAGCGAATCAGCTCAAAAAAACTATTCATAAGGCAAAGGCCCTTCCGGAAATATATGTAAAAGCGACGTCCGGGGGCTGCATCAAGAGCTATTACACCCCTGTCGCTGTAAGATTCTTTATCATAATATTATGATATCATATTACCTAAATATAAACCAAAACAGTATGTTAATAAAAATTAAATTTTTTGTCAAATTCCCGTATTATCTTTATTTTGCGGGCAGTTTATGATATAATAAATTCGCCGTAACGAAAATATTTCCATATCGGAAGAACCGTTTCGATCTCACCCCAAACGAAGGAAAGGCCAAAAACGCCATATGAAAGTCAAGAAAATCAAGCTTCTCGGAAGCATATTGGATCTACTATGCGGAAAACGTTTCAGAAAACCGCGTGTGTCCGCCGTGATACTTGCCGCCGGAAGCGGCAGCCGGATGAACGGGCAGAACAAAACCAAGCAATGGCTTGAAATCGGCGGCGTTCCCGCCGTTGTACGATGCGCCTCCGCGTTCCAAGCGTGCGGCGCGGTGAAGGAAATAATTATAGCAGCCCGCGAGGACGAGCTTCCCCTTTACGCCGACTTTGCGGAAATATACGGCATTTCAAAGCTTAAAGCGGTGGTAAAAGGCGGAAATACCCGCCAGACCTCTGCGCTTGAGGGCTTTAAGCGCATATCCGACAAAGCGACGCACGTAGCCGTACACGACGCCGCGCGCTGTCTCGTGACAACCCAAATGATAAAAAAAGTGATAGACGCGGCTGTAGCCGACGGAGCCGCCATCGCCGCGTGCCCAAGCGGAGACACAGTAAAAATATCGGTAAAAAACACCCTTGTCAGCCAGACGCCTGAACGCTCACGGGTCTGGATAGCGCAGACTCCTCAGATATTTGAGACGGAAATATACCGCGCCTCCGCGTATACCGCTTTAAAAGACGGCTCTCCGGTGACAGACGACGCTTCGATGGCGGAAAATGCCGGATTTAAAGTAAGATTAGTTGACTGCGGCAGGGAAAATATCAAGATAACCGAGCAAATTGATCTCTTTATCGCCGAAAGCATATTGAGATACCGCGAAGAAACGGAACAGTAACGCCTCGGTGTTCAAAATCAACATATATTCATAAAAAAATACTCACCGAAAGGCGCTTTTGCCACCGCAAAAGCTTATATAACAATGTGTAATTTACGTATAGGGCACGGTTACGACGTCCACAGACTTACACCCGGCCGAAAACTCGTTCTCGGCGGAGTCGATATCCCCTTTGAGCTCGGACTTCTGGGCCACTCTGACGCAGATGTTCTTCTGCACGCAGTGATGGACGCCGTTCTCGGCGCTTTGGGAGAAGGAGACATCGGCCGCCATTTTTCTGATACCGACAGCGCCTACAAAGACATCTCCAGCATGAAGCTTGCCGCCGAATGTCGGGTAATAATGCATAGCCGCGGCTATCGTATCTCAAACATTGATTCGACATTAATTGCTCAAAACCCGCGTCTTTCGCCTTTTATTGCCGAAATGCGAAGGAATATCGCCTCCGTATTCAATACCTCAGAGGATAACGTAAACGTAAAAGCCACGACCGAGGAAGGTCTCGGGTTTACCGGCTGCGGCGAGGGTATCGCGGCGCATTGTGTCGTCATTTTAGAAAAATGCAGTCAATAATTGTCGTTTTTTACTTACGCGATGAAAGGAATCTCAATATTTCAATGTATGAAAACACAAAAGCCGACCTGCTCAGTATGAAAAGCGATGAGCTTGAGAAATTCGTCGTTTCGCTCGGTCATCCGCGTTATCGCGCAAAACAGATATGGCAGTGGATGTACCGCGCCAAAGACTTTTCGGAGATGAGCAACTTACCGGAAAAAATGCGCTCCGAGCTTTCCGAAGCCGCGGTTATAAATGTTCCGGAAATTGAAAAAAAGCTTGTCTCCGCGGCAGACGGAACCGTAAAATATCTTTTTCGACTTAAAGACGGCAACCTTATCGAAAGCGTGCTTATGCGATACCGTTACGGGCTCTCACTCTGTGTTTCCTCACAGTGCGGCTGCCGCATGGGATGCCGTTTCTGCGCCTCCACATTAGATGGCCTGATCCGCAATCTTATGCCGTCCGAGATACTCGGACAGCTCATAGCCGCGCAAACAGACTCGGGCGAGCGCGTTTCGCATATAGTTCTCATGGGAATCGGCGAGCCTCTGGATAATTACGATAACGTTATACGCTTCATCAGACTCGCAAGCAGCCCGGACGGTCTCGGAATAAGCTGCAGGAACATATCTCTGTCAACCTGCGGCGTAGTTCCCAATATACTGCGGCTCGCCGAAGAGGGTCTTCCCGTAACGCTCTCCGTCTCCCTGCACGCTTCCGACGACGTTGCGCGCTCAGATCTTATGCCGGTAAACAGGGCATGGGGGATAGACGCCCTCCTTGCGGCGTGCGCCCTGTATTTTAAAAAAACCGGACGCAGAATATCATTTGAATACACCCTGATCGCAAATAAAAACGACAGCCGTGAGGAGGCCGACAGGCTATCACGGCTGCTTAAAAAATATTTTAAAAGCGGCGTTCATGTAAATATTATTCCCCTGAACCCGGTAAAGGAGCGGGAATATCGGACAGTTGACAGGAGATGCGCCGCGCGTTTTTCGGAATTTCTTCAGAAAAACAGTATTAACGCGACAGTGAGACGCACTCTCGGTCCGGATATAAACGCCTCGTGCGGACAGCTCAGAAGAAGTCATTAAGCATGACGCCTAACGTCTTGGTCTCGCGTCAGCGCGACTACCGATCCGAAATCACACAAAGGCAATCCCTTCGGGAATTTAATATCATGTCCTTTTCGTGTTATGAAATCGGATATACTTTTAAAATCAGGGTGACACGAAATGTCCCCGAAGAATACCACCGTTTTTTTCGGTTCTATATACGCCGAAGCACCTCCTATAAAACCGCAGTCATATCCCTTAAGCCGAATCCCCTCAGAAGAGATAAGCAAGGTCTCTATACCATCCGCGTTAAGCGCGCGGTAAAGTCCGGCGTCCGCCGTTACCGCGGCGTTTCCCATATAAAGCGTCGAGCATCTGGCGTAGCCCTGCCTCACCATGACCGTTCTTTCACAGTCCTCGGCCGCCTCCGGCGCCGCGAAATCGATCCTTCCATATAAAACGCCTGCGGCTTTAAGCACGTCAAAGCGGACGTCTCCCGGATATTTATCCGTGACGCCCGCTTTACTTGTACGTATTTTTACGCGCTGTTCAAGCTTTGCGAAAAATTCCGGATTTTGCTCAAGGTACCCCTTATCTGTCAGCAAACTTCCGTCGCTCAATGTATAAAAAAGCATATCCGGGTGGGCGGATACCGGAGCCGGCAGTTTATCGTAAACAGGAATATCAATAAGCTCTGCCTCAAGAGACAACATAATATTTCTGACCTCATTTGCAAGAAAAGGACTGCACAAACACATCATACCTCAACCGCTCCGCAATTATTGTCTATACATACATCGTTTACCGCATCTTTTCGCTTTTATTGTGGCGTTTTTTTACTGCAAATCCAAGCTTTGCAACGGGTCTTTTCAATTCATAATAGCTTCCGTGGGCGTAAGCGGCGATACCGCATCTATCCAATTTCAGCGCTCCGTTTTCATCCAGCAGCGAATCATCCACACGTACGGCAGTTATATCAGCCAGAAACATATCATGGCTTCCGAGAGGTATTATATTAAAGACCCTGCATTCAAGACACAGAGGACTTTCCAGAATCGAGGGAGCGGAAACCGTCGCCGATCTTTCGCGCGTAAGTCCGCAAAGCGCGAATTTATCCTTATCCCTGCCCGAATACACCCCGCAGATATCCGCGGCGCGGATAAGCGAGGGCGTGGTCAGATTTATAACGAACTCTCCGCTCGCCTTTATAAGTCCGTATGAGTACCTCGAAGGTCTGACCGATACGTATGTTCTGGGCGGAACCGTATTTACTATTCCTGTCCATCCAACTGTAAAAACGTTCGGCATTTCCATGTTCCCGCTTGTTACGAGTACAGCGGGAGTGGGCGAAAGCAAGGTTCCGCCGCGCCATATATGTTTCATATCCGTATTTTTTCACGCCGCCGGTTATACAGACCGCCAGTAAATCCTTCCTCCGATATACATACTCATTTTAGCGCTTATATATTTTTCTTGGAGAGCGCTTTCTCCATAAATCTCTCATTCTTTATGACAAAACGCTCATGAACGCCTGCGCCAATAGTTTCCTTCTCATCTCTTACAGTGATATCGAACACCAGACGGCGTCCATCGATCTCCCTGAGCACGCTTGTACATTCCACCGTCATCCCAATGGGAGTAGGCGCGAGATGCTTTATATTAATAAGCGTTCCGACCGTCCCCTCGCCTTCCTCAAGGTAAGACGACACACTTTCATACGCTGTTCTTTCAGCCAAGGCGATCATAGCGGGTGTAGCCAATACCGGCAGCTCGCCGCTTCGGACACTTTTTGCTGTTATCTCTTCTGTTACAGTTATATTATGTTTACCCTGTATTCCTTTACTAAGCATTAAAACAAATCCCCTTCCCGATTTATAGAATAGTCGGCGCAATAATGAACTACTTGCCGTTTTTTGACCGCCATTCCGTAGGTGAATGACCGGTTATACGCTTGAAAAAGCTTGAAAAATAATTTTGGCTCGCAAAGCCCAGCGCGCCTGCCGTCTCCCCGACGCTTTTCCCGTCGGAGAGCAGCTTTTTTGCCTCATAAATGACGAGTCCGTTGTAGTATACGGAAATACCGCAGCCCGCGTATTTTGAAAAGACCCTTTTGGCATTACTTACGCTCATATTGCATTTCAGCGCTATTTCTTCAATGCTGAGTCTGGTACCGATATTTTTAGAGATCGTCTCCACGATCCTAAGATAATTTTCCTCTGAGGCAGACGGCTTTTTCTCCGGCACGACACTGTAGCCCGACATCGTGTCGGCAAGCAGATATTCCATGCGGCTGATCAGAGACTGAAGCTCTATCTCCTTACCGGGCTTCATGTTTTTTATTATAATAGGACGTTCTCCTTCTATTCCGTAAAAATTAAAAATACCTCCGGCTTCAAGTCGAAGCTTGATAAACAGCTCCGTATTCTCAGCAGATACGGTAAAGCTTTTCCCGCTTACCGGAGCGTCTATTGTGCCGTGGAAGCTGAATACACCGAAATAGAGCGGAACATCTCCGTCCGTGCGTACACTGTGAAATTCGCTCGGTCTGTGCCACATCGCCTGTCCTTTTCTCAGACGAAAAACTTTATCATCGGCGCATATCACCGCCGAACCATCAAGCACGATGATAAATTCCCAAAAATTATGCGTTTCTCCCTTAAAAACAAAGCCCGGCGGATATTTATGGCAGAAAAAAGAAACCAGCTCGCGTATTTCCACCGTGCGCTTTATCTTAAACGACGGATATTCTCTTGTCATATGTTAATTACCTGCATGCCGCCAAAGGCGGCTCAAAACCCGATTTGCGATTCAAAATCCGCTTTGCGGCTAAAAATCCGCTTTGCGGCTAAAATCCGCTTTGCGGCTAAAATCCGCTTTGCGGATTTATATAAAAATTTTCGTATTTTGCCTTGTGTTGAAATAAATTGCATTTTGACGATATAATATAACTTTCACGCTGTTCAGTCAAACGATCCTTGTAAAACGTTTAAGCTCGCCGACTTTGGCGTGTAAACCCTTCGCAAGCTTGCAATTAATCAGTCGACATCCTCAACGACGTTTTCCGGGGGAGTATCAAGCTCGAACGGATGCTTCATAAGATAATCCATTGTTTTGAACGCGCTGGCGTAGTAATGTCCGTCGGTTATACGCTCGTCGCAAACAACCGTATAATCTATGTATTTCTTGACTACAACATTACCGGATTTATCAAAGGTTCTTTCCCTGTACATAGCGCCAAAGGTTATAAATACCGGAAGATTTCCGAAATTATAAAGATGATGGTATATCGGAGGTATTCCAAGCGATCCGAGATTGGATATAAAAAAGGAAGCATGGAAAGGCGAAGCTCTGTCGATCACATTTGGCATAAGACCGAAATAGTCAAGGCCTCTCATAAGAGCGATAAAACCGCGAAACAACAGCGCGGGCAGCACGAAAAGCGCGCGCGCAACACGGTCAAAATGGTTAGTATCTCCTACGGCTCTCGCGACAGCTATCTTTTCCTCCATTTTTTTATAAACATCGTCTATCGTATCTCTCGGATCAAAGATTACTTTTATCATACTTTCCTGCGCGTTAAGGTCCATCGCCTTTTTTACCACCATGGAAAGCCGTATATCGTCTCTTTTAAAAATACGCTGACCGGAAATAAAACGGTTAAGCGCCGGCTTCTGCGAGATCAGCCGCACATACGCCGCCGCCATTATGTGCATAAACCCGATGCTCTTCAGATCTCCCCGCTTGTGACGCAGATAAGCGTCGATTATATCCATATCAACGCGGCTTTTAAAATAATTCTGCGCGTCGCACCTGTCCTTCATAACGAACGGAACTACGTACATCATAGGAGGAAGCGAGCGCACACGTCTCCCGTCCCGCCTGTCTCCCCAGCGCTTTCGCGGCTTCCCGTTCTTTTTCAGCTTCGGCTTCTTTTTCTTATTTTCTTCCAATTCTATCTTTTCCTGATCGTTCATACAGTCTCCATGCCGTCAAAGACGGCCGTTTTTATATTTTTCTTTACCCACAGCCGAGTTTAACGTCTCCGACTCCCGGGTAATATGATCATTGTCAGTGATCGGTATAAAAAGCAAAGGTTTCCTCCTCAAGTCCCTTACGCCGGTCGGTCTTGGCATATACAAGCGTAAGCACGTTTGCCGCGCCGGCTGCCTTTAGCTTAAATGCGCATACTCCAAGGCTTGAGCCGCTGGTCACTATATCGTCAATCAATATAATGTTTTTACCCGCTATATCGGTTTTTTCCGCTACAATCAAAAAGCTTTCCTCGGCGTTTTTGAGCCGGTCATCGCGGTTCAGAGACTTCTGAGAGGAGCGTCCTCTGTTGTAAAAGACCGGGAGCGCCGGAGTCCGAAGCATTTTCCCTATCCTCAGCGCAAGCTCTCGGCTCTGATCATGTCCGGCTTTCCGTTTTGCTTTTTCGCTTCTCGGGATCCATGTGATACGCGTATCCTCCGCTTTCCATCTTCCTATCGCAGCGGACATATCCGCGCGGGCTCTTGTATTAAAAGCATCGCACATCTCACGCGCTATAAAATCAAACGCCCGGTCAAGTCTGTCGTCCTTGATATGGAGTACAAGATTTCTGCTGACAGACTCTCGGGTAATACTGTATGAGGTCACATGAATCATGGGATAGCTGAATCCATGGTAATGTATTCGACAATCACAGTAAATATGCGGCTTTTTACAAACATGGCAGTATGCCCCGCGCTCCGCTGTATATCTCTTGCGGCATTGAGCGCAAAGCGTCTGTCCGCTGTCCGGAAGCGCCGTAAAACAGGACGCGCATTTCGGAACGAACAGCATGTCGACGAGAGTGGACGCTATTTTGCTTACGACTCCGTTATTTTCGCGTTTCATCAGCTTTTCTCCGGGTTTTCGCGCCTTTCATAGGCGTTATGCGGATCCGAGAGAATGTACCCGAGCCCCGTGTAACGCTTGGTCTGTCTGTTATTGCAAACCATTTTGTGCACGATCTCCCGATATCCTACAAGGACGACCAGCTCCTGAGCGCGCGTCACCGCCGTGTAAAGCAGATTACGGGTAAGCAGCCGGTCTCCGCAGTTATATACCGGGATCACCACATACGGATATTCGCTTCCCTGGCTTTTATGCACCGTTATGGCGTAGGCATGTTCAAGCTCGTCAAGCATTGTAAAGTCATAACGCGTCAGCCTTCCCTCAAAATCTATCAGTATGTACTCCTCGTCGGCAAGCACTGATATTATAATCCCTATATCTCCGTTGAAAATCCCGCAGCCGCTCTCTCCGTCCTTCTCCCAGGTGATCTCATAATCGTTTCGGGTCTGCATCACGCGGTCGCCTTCTCGGAAAACAGTTTCGCGGAAGCGCTTTTCGCGTTTTCTCGGAGACGGCGGATTTATCGCGCCCTGAAGCAGAAGATTGAGGGCGTTTGTCCCCGCCGGTCCGTTATGCGACGGCGTTATGACCTGTATCTGACCGAGCAGCTCCCTTCCGTACCGGTTCGGAAGCCTGTTAACGCATAGCTGTGCGACTGTAGCGGCTATCGCGCTGTCGTCACGCCTCTCGATAAAGAAAAAGTCGTTGTCTTTACACGTCATATCCGGATCCTCTCCTGAGTTTATCGCGTGCGCGTTGGTAACTATAAGACTTTCTCCCGCCTGACGGAATATTTTTTTAAGTATGACCGTACTGTAACGCTCCGAGCGGATAATCTCGCTGAGCACGTTTCCGGCTCCCACTGACGGAAGCTGATCCGCGTCACCTATCAGCACAAGGCGGCTTCCGGGTCTGATCGCTCTGAGCAGCGACGACATCAGCAGCGTATCCACCATCGAGGCTTCATCTATAATTATAAGCTGCTCATCGAGCGGGTTGTTGCCGTCGCGCATAAACTTAGGCTCTCTTTCATCCGTATATACCATTTCGAGCATACGGTGAATGGTCTTTGCCTCCTCACCGGTGGTCTCCGTCATACGCTTGGCGGCACGTCCTGTCGGAGCGGCAAGTATGAAGCTCTTTCCAAGCCTCCTGAAAAGCTCGACGATACCTTTTATAACCGTGGTCTTACCGGTACCCGGTCCTCCCGTAAGCACAAGCACGCCGCCGATAAGGGTGCGCAATATCGCTTTTCTTTGCATCCTGTCAAATACAATTCCCATTTGCTTTTCGGTCCCATTAATGAGAGCGTCTGTGTCGTCGGTTTCTATTTTCTCGCATACGGCCTCCAGCATATCCAGCTTGTCTTTTATGTAATGTTCGGCTTCATAGTATCTAGTCAGATACACGCACTTTCTGCCTCCGACCTCCGCCACTGTCACCTTCTTTTTATACTCGAGCACATCTATGGCGTCGGAGCATTTCTCAGCATCAACGCCTAACAGCGCCGAGGCAAGCTCCATCAACCGTTTTTTCGGAACGAGCGTGTGACCGTTAGCTGAAGCGTTGTAATTCAGCACATACATTATACCGCTTCTTATTCTTTGAGGAGAGTCGGTCTCAAGTCCAAGACCCTTTGCCATTTTATCCGCTTTTTCAAAGCCTATACCGTTTATCTCATCGCATAGTATGTACGGATCCTCTTTCATCATATCGACAGCCGCTCCGCCCCAGCGCTTGTATATTTTTACAGCCGAGGACGGACCGAGATAGTCGCGGCAGAACATCATAACGGCGCGTATGCCAAACTGCTCACGGAAGCTTTCGCTTATTTCTTTTGCCTTTGACGCGGAAATTCCCGGCACCGTCGCAAGACGTTCGGGGTCTTTTTCGATGACCTCAAAGGTGCTTTCACCGAACGCTCCGACTATTTTTGCCGCGGTTTTCGGACCTATCCCCTTTACGGTCTTTGAGGAAAGATACTGAAGTATCGCGGATACCGAGGACGGCAGCTGCTTCTCAAAGTACTCAACGGTGAACTGCCTTCCGAAATTCTGGTGAAAGCTCCATTTCCCAACCGCCTTTACCGTTTCACCCACCTTTACGGTAGGCATTATTCCGACCAGCGTTACCAGCTCGTTTTTATCCTTTGTGTCGTCCCGTGATATCCGGCATACCGTATATCCGTTTTCCTCGTTCGTATATGTTATATGCTCTATCACTCCGGATATTCTGTCAGCCGTTTCTCCGTCAGCGGGACTTCTTTTATCATTCGTTTCCTTTATTTCAATCATCCTTGCATTAATTCAGCTCGGGCGACAGGTTATCCCCCCACGCCCGGTTACTTTTCCGTCGGACTGATGCTAATTATCAAACAGAGCGACCGTCTCGGCATTCACGAAAGCGCTCACTTTATTTCCGCCTGTTTCAGGAGAAATATCCGGAAAGCTTTTCAGCCAGCTCCATATCGATCTCCCACGGTGACGACAGCTCCTCTCGTCCCATCTGACCGTAAGCCGCAAGTCCGGAATAAATAGGTCTGCGGAGGTCAAAACGCTTGATTATTGCCGCCGGACGCAGATCGAACAGCTCCGAAACCGCCGCGGCAAGCTTATCGTCCGGCTGTTTTCCGGTACCGAAGGTATCCACCATCACGGATACCGGTTTTGCGACGCCTATCGCGTACGCGATCTGTACCTCGCATTTTTCGGCGAAGCCGGAGGCGACTATATTTTTAGCCGCACATCGCGCCGCGTATGCGGATGTCCTGTCAACCTTAGTGGGATCCTTCCCCGAGAATGAGCCGCCGCCGTGACGTGACCAGCCTCCGTATGTATCCACGATTATTTTGCGTCCTGTAAGTCCGGAATCCGCCGCGGGTCCTCCCATTACGAAACGTCCGGTGGGATTGACAAATATCTTTATGTCTCCGTGATTCAGAGAGGACGGTATTACCGGCAGAATAACGTTTTCGGTTATTTCATTCCGCAGACGTTCGATGCTGACGTCCTCCGAGTGCTGCGAGGAAACAACAACTGTATCCACCTTTACCGGTCTGCCGTCCTCATACATTACCGTTACCTGAGTTTTTCCGTCCGGTCTGAGATACGGCAGAATGCGTTTTTTCCTTACCTCCGTAAGTCTTTTCGCCATTCTGTGCGCAAGAGAGATCGGAAGAGGCATAAGCTCGGGTGTATCGTTACAGGCATAACCGAACATCATACCCTGATCTCCCGCCCCGTTGTCAAGTCCATCCGATATCTCACCGTTTCTCGCTTCCAGTGCCAAATCTACCCCAATCGCAATATCGGGAGACTGCTGGTGGATCAGATTCAGCACGGCGCAGGTGTTTCCGTCAAAGCCGAACTGAGCGTTATTGTATCCTATCTCGCAAATTTTCTGCCTCGCTATTTTCTGATAATCGACGGACGCTTTGGTTGTTATTTCTCCCATAATAGTTATCAGACCTGTAGTGGCAGTCGTCTCGCAAGCTACGCGCGACATTGGATCCTGCCTAAGCAGCTCGTCGAGTATAGCGTCCGAGATTGAGTCGCAGATCTTATCCGGATGCCCTTCCGTTACCGACTCTGATGTAAAATACATTATTCCGCTCATTTTTATGACCTTTCCTTTCATACGCCGAACATATGACACGCGAACGGCGCGCGTCAAGTTTAATTGCGCAAAGCCTGACTTGATCCTGATTTATCGCAAGCTTTTATTTTTCTTTCATCCGATGGGCGTTTACAAAACAAAAGGCTCTCCGTTTCCGAAAAGCCAATAACTTTTGTTTATAAGCCTCTCATCTCCTCGGAATTGGCACCTTGCGTCTCAGGCTCGCAGGTTGCCGGGCTTCACAGGGCCTGTCCCTCCGCCACTCTTGATAAGACCGCCTTTTGCGGCAAACCGTATAATATACCGGATGCGTTTAAATAATTTTATTTATTATATTGTATCACAACAGTTAAAAAAAATCAATAGTAATTCTTAAATTATACTAAAAAGGAGTAACTTTTTTCTTTGTAGAAACCCTTTTGAAAAAAGGGTTCTTACAATCTTCCTAAACTTCTCTGAAAAAATAATATTCAATTTCAGCGGGCAGAAGCGGCATATCCGTCTTCGCTTTTTAAACCATATTTTAAGGGGGAACTTTTTTGAAAAAAATTCCCCCTTAGCTTCTAATCAACCCACGCAAACTCGCCGCCGAGCACGTTGACAAAAACAATTATACATGCCGCTATAAGACATACGGCAATGATCATAACCATAACGGTCTTTTTATCAAATCCATATTCCGTGTGTCCGAGCCTTATAATGCCTGCACGGCGCAAAGCCGTTATTACAGGCTTATATAACAGCATCGCGATCGACGCGTTGAGTACCGCTTTTGTAAAATTAAACGGAAGCAGCAGCTTTGGTATAAGCGCCGCCACCTCGCTTATCGTGGTTCCCATATAAAAAGGCGTCACGATAAGATTAGCCGCCATCATGACCGCGGTCATCGTTATTACTCCGGTGATAAGCCCAAGTACCGCGCCAAACATATTTCGTTTGTATTTGTAAACAAGTGAAGCCGCAGCGGACAGAGAAACCGTGGACAGTACGTTCATTACAAATCCATACAGTTGGGTATCGCTGATAGTTATCATTTCAATGAAAGATACCGCAAGCGACATCATCACAGCGGAAAGCGGACCAAAGATCATTGCGGCTACTGTGATCACCGCGTCCTTTATATCAAATGTAAGAAAAGCGACTTTTATGTGAAAAACACAGACACAGACATAAGCTAAGGCTATAAATAGAGCCAGAGTTACCAGTTTGAGCGTGTTGTTCGTCCAGCTTTTGCTTTTAGCTTTATTGGTATTAATGATTACCATTCCCTTCTGTTAATATTTTATGAGCCTTTATTTTTCCCATGTAACCATCTTGGGACGGGCTCATATAATCACGGGTTGATTGCGCTGCGAAAACGACTTCCCGTGCGCTTTTTTATAGCGGATCAAAGCCTTTATTGCAAACTCTGTAATAAAAACCGATCATTGATCGTTGGGGAAAAGGTAAGAATTTATTTGTTACACAAACAAAAATTCCCCGTCCAAGCCGAATCCGTTTTAACGGAAACACACTTTTTCAGGGAATATTGCCTTCCGGCAGAGCCGCAAAATAATATGCGGCTTTAAACATCAAGCCTCCGCATAATCCTGACATAACAGCTACGTTGAGTGGGAATCGTATCTGACGCCAAAGCTTTGCCTCTGTGCTCTATGTTTGACGCGATCGGAAATATTTCTTTCGCACCGTACCATACCGAAAGTATAAAATATCTTGCCTTCTCTCATCCGGACTATACCGTCGGTACAGGAATTTCACCTGTTCAGCCTAAGCTCGCGGACTTTACCGCCGGTGTGGAATCACACCAACCCCCGAAAACATTTTTTATTTGCTTAACAAATACACCCCGGAGGAGGGCCTAATTCCCCCGGGGATAATTGCTCCTCAATACGCGTCTGAGTTATATGCGCTTTAAGTATCCCGTTACGCCGTGATTACTTTTCTGTACCGGCGCGCCTGCTGCGGTCTCCCGCGCGTCCTCCCCGCGGTTAAACGATATGATCAAAGCTCGCGATTCTCTGAAGTCACCGTCCACCGCCTGGTCTCCGCACGATCCACACACAGCCTGCGCCGCCTTCCGCGGAAGAAAAGCGCTCGCGGCCACCGTAATATCTCTCAGCTCATAATAACGTTAACGCGAAATCGGACAGAATTAATTTTATCAGTCGGAAACCGCCGTTACAACGCCGGAACCAACCGTTCTTCCACCCTCGCGGATAGCGAAGCGGAGTCCGACCTCTATAGCTATGGGGGTAATAAGCTCAACGTCCATAACTACGTTATCGCCGGGCTTGCACATTTCAACGTCGTCCGGAAGCTTGATGTTTCCGGTAACGTCAGTGGTTCTGAAATAGAACTGAGGTCTGTAACCGGTAAAGAAAGGCTTTTTACGTCCTCCCTCTTTTTCGGTAAGAACATAGACCTGTCCCTTGAACTTTGTATAAGGATGAACTGAGCCGACCTTACAGAGAACCTGTCCTCTTTCGATTTCATTCTTCTGTATACCGCGCAGAAGTGCTCCGATGTTGTCTCCTGCTTCTGCCATATCGAGCAGCTTGCGGAACATCTCAACACCGGTAACGGTGGTCTGCTTTCTCTCTTCCGTAAGACCGATGATCTCAACGACATCGTTTACCTTAACGGTTCCTCTCTCAACACGGCCCGTAGCAACGGTTCCGCGTCCTGTGATGGAGAATACGTCCTCAACAGGCATAAGGAAAGGCTCGTCGGATTTTCTTGCGGGGGTGGGGATATATTCATCGACAGCCTTCATAAGCTCAAGTATGGGAGCATATTCGGGAGCCGAGGGATCTGTGCTCGTAGATTCGAGAGCTTCACGGGCGGAGCCGCGTATAATCGGCACATCGTCGCCCGGGAAATCGTATTCGTTGAGAAGGTCTCTGATCTCCATTTCGACGAGGTCGAGAAGCTCCGGGTCGTCAACGAGGTCTGTCTTGTTCATGAAAACAACTATTGCGGGAACTCCGACCTGACGGGCAAGCAGTACGTGCTCACGGGTCTGCTGAAGGGGTCCGTCGGTCGCCGCGACGACGAGGATAGCACCGTCCATCTGAGCGGCGCCTGTTATCATGTTCTTAACATAGTCCGCGTGACCGGGGCAGTCAACGTGAGCGTAGTGACGATTTTCCGTCTCATACTCAACGTGACGTGTGTTGATCGTGATTCCTCTTGCTCTCTCTTCGGGAGCGTTGTCGATCTGGTCGTACGCAAGAAACTCATTCTTACTGTTACCGAGAGAAAGAGTCTTTGTGATTGCCGCGGTAAGTGTGGTCTTACCATGGTCAACGTGACCGATCGTACCAATGTTTACATGGGGTTTTGTTCTTTCAAACTTTTCCTTTGCCATTGTTTTAGATCCTCCTGATGGATTTATTGATTAGATGCTGCATTTCATCAGCTGTTTTTGTTTCTGCTCTTTATTATCGCTTCCTGAACAGACTTAGGCACCTCGTCATAGTGGCTTGGTTCCATTATATAAGTTCCGCGTCCCTGAGTGCGGGAACGCAGATCTGTCGCGTATCCGAACATCTCGGACAGCGGGACCATCGCGTTTATGACCTTCATGCCGTTATCGTCTTCCATAGACGTAATATTACCGCGGCGGGCTATGATGTTGCCCATAACGTCTCCCATGTATTCCTCGGGCATCGTTACGACAACCTTCATTATCGGCTCAGTAAGAACAGGATCCGCCTTTGCCATCGCTTCCTTAAAAGCCATGGAGCCTGCGATGTTGAACGCCATTTCGTTTGAGTCAACCTCGTGGTATGATCCTCCCGTAAGCGTTACCTTTACGTCAACCACGTTATAGCCCGCGAGTATGCCGGACTGCATCGCGCTTCTGATACCCTTGTCGACAGCGGGGATATACTCCTTCGGGATTTCTCCTCCGACGACCTCGTCGATGAATTCGTACCCCTTTCCGCTTTCGTTTGGCTCAATGGTTATCTTGGCGTGACCGTACATACCGTGACCACCGGTCTGACGCGCGTATTTCGTATCCGCACTTGCTGCACGACGGATACTTTCTTTATAAGAAACCTGCGGTTTACCGACGTTGGCTTCCACTTTGAATTCTCTCTTGAGACGGTCTACGATGATGTCTAAGTGCAGCTCACCCATACCCGCGATTATGGTCTGACCCGTTTCCTCGTCGGTGTAAGCCTTGAAGGTCGGGTCTTCTTTGGCAAGTTTTGAAAGCGCGATACCGAGTTTTTCCTGATCCGCTTTCGTTTTCGGCTCTATCGCCTCACGGATAACCGGCTCAGGGAACTCCATAGACTCAAGTATGACGGGATTATTTTCAAGACAAAGAGTATCGCCTGTTGTGGTGTCTTTAAGTCCGGCAACCGCCGCTATATCTCCCGAATAGCATCCTTCAATATTTGTACGGTCGTTAGCATGCATCTGTATAATACGTCCGAGTCTCTCGCGCTTACCCTTGGTAGCGTTGTACACTTCCGAACCGGTCTCGATTTTACCGGAATATACTCGGAAGTAGCAGAGAGAGCCGACGTCCTTATCGTTCATTATCTTGAACGCAAGAGCTGAAAACGGAGCGTTATCGTCCGCGTGCATCTGAACCTCCTCGTTCGTTCTCGGGTCTATACCCTTGATCGGAGGAATATCCAGCGGCGACGGCAAATAGTCGATAACAGCGTCGAGCATTTTCTGCACGCCCTTGTTTTTATAAGAAGAGCCGCATACGACCGGCACTATCTTGTTTGCTATACAGGCCTTGCGCAGTGCCACCTTAAGCTCCTGAACAGATATTTCCTCGTCCATGAGGTATCTTTCCATCAGCTCGTCGTCGCTTTCGCAAATCGCCTCTACCATTTTCTTGTGGTATTCTTCGGCTTGTTCCTGCATATCGGCCGGGATAGGCTCTACTCGCATATCCTTGCCGAGATCATCGTAATATATATCAGCCTCCATATTCATAAGGTCTACTATACCCTTGAAGGTGGACTCTGAACCAATTGGTAGTTGTATCGGCACCGGATTTGTCTTGAGACGCTTCTTCATCATGTCAATGACACGGTAGAAGTTCGCGCCCATTATATCCATCTTGTTGACGTACGCCATACGCGGAACCTTATACTTGTCCGCCTGACGCCAAACAGTCTCCGACTGAGGCTCAACTCCTCCCTTTGCGCAGAAAACCGTGACCGAACCGTCAAGAACACGCAGCGAACGCTCAACCTCAACCGTGAAGTCGACGTGTCCGGGGGTGTCAATTATATTAATACGATTGCCTTTCCAGTAGCATGTAGTGGCGGCGGAGGTAATGGTTATACCTCTTTCCGCCTCCTGCTCCATCCAGTCCATGGTTGCTGCACCTTCATGGACCTCTCCGATCTTATGATTTTTACCGGTATAGAACAGTATGCGTTCCGTGGTCGTGGTCTTTCCGGCATCGATGTGAGCCATGATACCGATATTTCTTGTATTTTCCAGTGAAAATTCTCTTGGTTTCATTTGATTTTGACCTATCCTTTCGGTCCTTGAACTCAGGGCTTTCCGCCCTGCTCGGCGGGCGCGCCGCGATCGGACCCCAAATTTATTTCCATCCCTTTTAAAACGGATAACGTTTACGCCATCCGTCTTCGGCAGAACCGCACCGTTTCAAATGATGCGAAAGCCATAAAAGGCGGAGCTTGAAAACGGGTTCTCAAGCTTATTTCCTTTGTTTAAGCCCCTCCGCGTTTCTCGCGGACGGATTACCGGTCATTAGCATAGCAAAAGACCTCCGATCCGGGACTACTCCGGAAAACCAGGGTCTGACAAAGCCGGCGAAACTCATCACCATCCGGCGAAGCTCATCAGTATCTGTAATGAGCAAAAGCCTTGTTGGCATCCGCCATTCTGTGCGTTTCTTCCTTCTTCTTAAACGCTCCGCCCGTGCTGTTCAGCGCGTCCACTATCTCGCCCGCAAGCTTTTCCGCCATGGATTTCTCACTGCGGTTTCTTGAATACGTGCGTATCCAGCGGAGTCCGAGCGTAAGCCTTCTTTCTTCGCGGACCTCCATAGGCACCTGATATGTCGAACCGCCTACTCGTCTTGCCTTGACTTCAAATCTCGGCATTACGTTTTCAAGAGCTTCGTTGAACGCCTCAAGCGCTCCCTTGCCGGTCTTGGTTTCGACTATCTCAAAAGCATCGTATACTATCTTTTGAGCAACGCCTTTTTTACCGTCTTCCATGATGTTGTTGATCAGCTTCGTGACCAGCTTTGAATGATAAAGCGGATCCGGAAGCACGTCTCTCTTGGAAATCTGACCTCTTCTTGGCACTTTTTCTTCCCTCCTTCACATAAAATGAATTCACAGGTACTCGTGAATTTTTCCCGTAAATGTGCAGGTCAAGCAGGTTCCAATTACATCGCTGTATAATATAATCGTTTCCGATTTGACTCTGACAAAAACGTTTTCTGCCGGTATCACTTCTTTCCAGCCGGCTTTGCTCTCTTCGCTCCGTACTTAGAGCGTCCCTGATTCCTTTTTGCAACACCCTGCGCGTCGAGAGTTCCGCGGATGACATGATAACGGACACCGGGCAGGTCACGAACCCTTCCGCCTCTTATGAGAACGACCGAGTGCTCCTGAAGATTATGTCCGATACCGGGAATATAAGTCGTAGCCTCCATACCGTTTGAAAGTCTTACTCTGGCGATCTTACGAAGAGCCGAGTTCGGCTTTTTCGGCGTAGTGGTCGTTACCTTTGTACAAACCCCGCGCTTCTGCGGCGACGGCTGATCGGTTGTTATTCCCTTAAGCGTGTTAACGCCGTGCTGAAGCACCGGAGCCTTTGATTTATACTTTGGCTGCTTTCTTCCCTGTCTTACAAGCTGATTGAATGTTGGCATCTTTCTCCTCCTTCCCCCCTAATCTCGGCAATACAGGTTAAACTGAATCCCACATTACCGGAATTATATTTATTATACAATATTATATACAGAAAGTCAAGCATATCATTAGTCGGTTAAATCATTTTCTACCTTTTGCACAATATGCAGATTTTCGGCAGGTTATTTTATATAAATTTTTACATATTAAACAATCTTTTGAATTTAATAGAATGACGAAGCGGCGGATTTCGTGTCAATCTCCGTCAGACATTCACGTCTTAGTTAAGCCGTTCAAAAAACCGGACCGGCTCATTTTTACCTGAGTCGGTCCCTGTTTCAGCTCTCATATCGGATATGCCCTAAGGGCGCTCCTTGATCTTTTCACTGCTCCTCGGCGTCCGCGTAATCCCCGTCCTCGTCTTCCGGGTATTCCTCCTCTACACGCTCTACCTCAACGTTACGGTAATACTCCATACCTGTTCCCGCAGGAATAAGCTTACCGATGATAACGTTCTCTTTAAGTCCGAGCAGATTATCCGTTTTGCCTTTTATAGCCGCTTCGGTAAGCACCTTAGTGGTCTCCTGGAAGGACGCGGCGGAAAGGAAGGATTCTGTGTTAAGCGACGCCTTAGTGATACCGAGAAGCACGACGGAGCCTTTCGGAAGAGTAAGCCCTTCCTCGCCCGCGTCCATTCTGGCTATCAGCTTATCGGTCTCCACCCTGAATTCGGCCTTATCGACCATGCTGCCCTGCATCATATTGCTGCTTCCCGCGTCGTCCACATGCATTTTTCTTGTCATCTGACGCGCGATAACCTCAATATGCTTGTCGTTTATATCGACGGACTGGCTGCGGTATACCCGCTGCACTTCTCGGATTATATAGTCATAAACCGCGTCCACTCCGCTTACCCGCATTATATCCGCGGGAGCAAGGCTGCCCTCCGTGATCGGATCGCCGCGCTTTATCGTCGCTCCGTCCGCGACCATAATCCTTGAATTGTAAGGAATGGTATACGTGGCAAGCTTTTCCCCGTTGTTTGATATGCTCACGCTGCGGGTTCTCTTGACCTCGGTTATCTCGACAGTACCGTCCGCCTCTGCGATTATCGCGGTCTTTTTCGGTCTGCGCGCCTCGAACAGCTCCTCTACCCTCGGCAGACCGTTTGTGATATTCGAGCCGGCAACGCCGCCGGTATGGAACGTTCTCATGGTCAGCTGCGTACCGGGCTCGCCTATAGACTGCGCGGCTATGATACCGACCGCCTCGCCTATGTTTACCTTCTTTCCGGCGCCCGAGGCAAGATCCGAGCCATAACAGTGCGCGCACACGCCGTGAAGCGCCTCGCATTCGAGGATGCTTCTGATGCATACGTTTTCTATTCCCGCGCCGACGATCTTCTCAACCTCTTCCTCCGTCATCAGAGTGTTATCCGGCACAAGCACGTTCCCGTCGGCGTCCACGACATCGCCCTGTGTGTAACGTCCGAGCAGACGGTCGTCAAGCTTCTCTATTGTCTCGCCCTCGTCGGTTATCTTGGAGACCCACATACCCTTAACGGTGCCGCAGTCCTCCTGACGTATTATAACGTCCTGGGAGACGTCAACCAGACGCCTTGTAAGATACCCCGAGTCCGCGGTACGCAAAGCCGTGTCCGAAAGGGATTTACGCGCGCCGCGCGCCGCGATGAAGTATTCAAGTATTTTAAGACCTTCGCGGAAATTCGATTTGATCGGCAGCTCCATCGTTTCGCCGGAAGCCTTGAACATCAGTCCGCGCATTCCCGCCAGCTGTCTCATCTGTGTAATATTACCGCGCGCTCCGGAATCGCTCATCATTTTTATAGGATTGTAGCGATCAAAACGCTTCTGCAGCGCTGAAACAACGTCGTTTGTGGTCTTTTCCCAGATCTTTATTACGTTTTTATAGCGCTCGTCCTCGGTCAGCTCGCCGTCCTCGTACGCCATGCGTATCTTTTCCACGTCTTTTTCCGATTCGGAAACAAGCGTGTACTTTTCCTCCGGTATTGTAATATCCGCAAAGGAAATTGAGATACCGCTCTTTGTAGAGTATTTGAAGCCGTTGGACTTTATGGCGTCAAGCACGTTTGCCGTCTCGGAGATGGTATGCTTTTTTATACAGTTGTCAACTATCTTACCGAGTTCTTTTTTCCGTACGGTCATATCTATCTCAAGCTTGAGATAGTTTTCCGGCTTGCTTCTGTCGACAAAGCCCAGATCCTGTGGAATCGGCTTGTTAAATATCATACGACCAAGCGTAGCGTCTATAAGGCCGCTGTAAGTGACTCCGTCTATCTCCTTTGTCACCCGTACCTTTATCGGAGCGTGCAGACCGAGCTCGCCGTTCTCAAAAGCCATCATCGCCTCGTCAAAGTCACGGTAAACGTTGCCCTCTCCCGGCTCTCCCGCTTTGTCGATGGTAAGATAGAATGAGCCCAGCACCATGTCCTGCGAGGGAACGGAGACGGCGCGTCCGTCAGCCGGCTTAAGCAGGTTGTTGGCGGAAAGCATCAGGAAACGCGATTCCGCCTGCGCCTCGCTGGAAAGCGGGACGTGTACCGGCATCTGGTCCCCGTCGAAGTCCGCGTTGAAAGCCGTACATACCAATGGGTGAAGCTTTATAGCTCTGCCCTCGACCAGTATCGGCTCAAACGCCTGAACGGAAAGCCTGTGCAGCGTCGGCGCGCGGTTAAGCAGCACCGGATGCTCTTTTATTACTATTTCGAGCGCATCCCACACCTCCGGGGTCACTTTCTCGACTTTTTTCTTTGCGTCTTTGATATTCGAAGCCTTCTGAGACTCCACAAGACGCTTCATGACAAACGGTCTGAAAAGCTCCAGAGCCATTTCCTTTGGCAGACCGCACTGGTAAATACGAAGCTCCGGTCCGACGACTATAACCGAACGTCCGGAATAGTCCACACGTTTGCCGAGAAGGTTCTGACGGAAGCGCCCCTGCTTTCCTCTGAGCATATCGGAGAGCGACTTCAGCGGGCGGTTGGAAGGCCCCGTCACGCTCTTGCCGTGATGACCGTTGTCAAAGAGCGCGTCCACCGCCTCCTGGAGCATTCTCTTTTCGTTTCTTACAATTATATCCGGCGCGTCAAGCTCTATCAGACGGGCGAGACGGTTGTTTCTGTTGATGACGCGTCTGTACAGGTCGTTTATATCCGAGGTGGCGTACCTTCCGCCGTCCAGCGGCACCATGGGCCGGATATCCGGTGGGATCACCGGTATGACGTCAAGTATCATCCATTCGGGCTTATTGTGTGAGGCCCGGAAGGATTCGACTATGGAAAGACGCTTTGTGATCTTTACCTTTTTCTGACCCGACGCATTCTGCAGCTCCTCTTTCAGCTTTGCGGAGAGCTCGTCAAGATCCAGCTTCTGGAGCAGCTTTTTCACCGCCTCCGCGCCCATTCCGACCTCGAAATCGTCCTGGTATTTATTATAGTATTCCTGATATTCCCTGTCCGTCAGCAGCTGGTTCTGCACAAGAGGGGTGTTTCCGGGATCAATAACTATATATTGGATAAAATACAGCACCTTTTCGAGATACCTCGGGGAGATATCGAGAAGAGTCCCGATCCTTGACGGTATCGCGCGGAAATACCATATATGCGACACCGGAGCGGCAAGCTCTATATGCCCCATACGCTCGCGCCGCACCTTTTTCGATGTGACCTCGACGCCGCATTTTTCGCATTTCTTGCCTGTATATCTTACTCTTTTATATTTTCCGCAATAGCACTCATAGTCCTTGGTTGGGCCGAAGATCTTTTCACAGAAAAGTCCGTCTCTCTCGGCCTTGAGCGTGCGATAGTTTATAGTCTCCGGCTTTTTGACCTCGCCGTAAGACCACGATCTTATAGTATCCGGAGACGCAAGTCCGATTTTGATTGAATCAAAAATATTTCGTTCCATCCTAATCCTTTCATACCGGCGTTAGACCGGCTTCAAAAAGCTTGATATTCTGCAATTGACTTTCCCGACTGCTCTGACACGAAAGCGACATGTCCGTCAGTCAAGGTCTCCGTCGTCGTATATATCGTCGCCGTCGTATTCTCCAAGATCTTCGGAGAGATAATCGTCGTCATCCTCTTCCTCAAACCCGCCGTCCGCTTCCTCTTCGGTAAATCCGTTTCCAAGCAGCTCATTCTGCTCGGCGACGCTCTTTCCGATCTCTTCTTCCGTAAAGTAAGTGGCCTGACCGGGTCTTTCAAGCTCGGTCTCGGTAAGCGACGACAGCTCTATCTCGGTTCCGTCCGGATCCTGTACCTTGATATCCAGCCCAAGAGCCTGAAGCTCCTTGACAAGCACCTTGAAGGATTCGGGTACGCCCGGAGTAGGTATATTCTGTCCCTTCACTATCGCCTCGTAGGTCTTCGTGCGTCCGTTTACGTCGTCGCTCTTAACGGTCAGTATCTCCTGAAGAGTATACGCCGCGCCATACGCCTCAAGCGCCCAGACCTCCATTTCACCGAAGCGCTGACCGCCGAACTGCGCCTTTCCTCCGAGAGGCTGCTGCGTGACAAGAGAATACGGACCCGTCGCACGAGCGTGTATCTTATCGTCAACAAGGTGGTGAAGCTTGAGGTAGTACATTATGCCGACCGTCGCCGCGTGGTCAAAGGGCTGACCCGTACGTCCGTCATAAAGTATGGACTTACCGTCGGAAAGCTTGAGTCTGCGGCTTCCCTTCAGCGCGGAAATCATCTCGGGCGAGCTCTTTTCCTCGTCAGTCAGCTCCACTATTCCCTTTTCTCCGGTGATATCGTCCGTTACCTCTTTATAAAGCGTCTTTGAACACAGCGTCTTCAGACAGCCGTTCTTTAAGAGCTCCTCAAGCAGAGCGGTATCCTGCTTTTCCTCCTCGGTAAGCAGCCTGCAGACAGGCATTCCGTTCTCGTCTCTCTTGACCGCAAGTATACCTGCTTCTCCGACTCTGCTGCGGCGTTCCTCTTTTTCCATTCTGTAAACGAACCTTGTGTTAACAGCGTCGTTTACGTCGGTCATATCGCTGTAGACATCGTCGGTCGGGAGCAGGTCTCTGTAAAGACCGGAACGGATAAGACATTCGGTAATATCCTGCTCCTTGGCTCCGTCGAACACCGGAGTCATGACCTTCCAGCCAAGACGCTTCGCGGCTATTCCGAGATGCATCTCAAGCACCTGTCCGATATTCATTCGCGAAGGAACTCCCATCGGATTAAGAACTATATCAAGCGGAGTTCCGTCCGCAAGAAAAGGCATATCCTCCGGCGGAAGTATTCTCGAAACAACGCCCTTGTTTCCGTGACGTCCCGCCATCTTGTCTCCCACGGATATCTTACGCTTCTGCGCGATATAGACTCTTACGACCTTATTTACCCCGGGCGGCAGCTCGTCGGAATTTTCACGCGAGAACACCTTCACGTCCACAACTATACCGGATTCTCCGTGCGGCAGACGCAAAGAGGTGTCTCTGGTCTCTCTCGCCTTTTCGCCGAATATCGCGCGTAAGAGACGCTCCTCAGGGGTAAGCTCAGTGTCTCCTTTAGGAGTGATCTTGCCCACGAGAATATCGCCCGCGTGTACCTCGGTCCCCTTGCGGATAATACCCTCGGAGCTGAGGTCCTTCAGCGCGTCCTCTCCGACGTTGTTTATCTCTCTGGTTATCTCCTCGTCGCCGAGCTTGGTATTTCTCGCTTCGCAGGAGTATTCTTCTATATGAATAGACGTGTATACGTCGTTTCTTACAAGCTTTTCATTAAGCAGTACCGCGTCCTCATAGTTATAGCCCTCCCATGTAAGGAAGCCTATGAGCGCGTTCTTTCCGAGCGATATCTCTCCGTTTGAGGTCGCGGGCCCGTCCGCTATTACCTCTCCCTGCTCCACGCTGTCTCCGACATTGACTATCGGTCTCTGATTTACGCAAGTACCCTGGTTTGAGCGCTTGAATTTAAGGAGACGGTAAACATCCTTCTGCCCCTTTGAGGTCCTGACGACTATCTCGTCCGCGCTTACCTTTTCAACCGTACCGGCGTTTTTGGCGCAGACTACCACGCCCGAATCCACCGCCGCCTTATATTCTATGCCCGTCGCTACTATCGGGCTTTCCGTGACCATAAGCGGAACCGCCTGCTTCTGCATGTTTGAACCCATGAGCGCGCGGGCGTTATCGTCGTTTTCGAGAAACGGTATCATAGCGGTCGCAACTGACACGACCATCTTCGGGGAAACGTCTATGAAATCAAAATCCGTCGCCTCCCTCTCGACGATCTCGGACTTATCGCGCCCCTGCGCTCTTTTTTCTATAAAGAAGCCTTTTTCGTCCACCGGCGTATTCGCCTGAGCGATAACATAGTTATCCTCCACGTCTGCTGTCATATAAACAATCTCGTCTGTCGCCCTTGCTCTTTTCTCGCCGTCCACCTCGACAGTCTCGACGCGGCGGTACGGAGCCTCTATAAATCCATATTCATTTATTTTCGCGTACGTAGAAAGATAGCAGATCAGACCTATATTCGGTCCTTCCGGCGTCTCTATCGGACAGATACGTCCGTAATGTGTGTAGTGGACGTCACGTACCTCAAACGACGCACGGTCGCGCGAGAGACCTCCGGGTCCCAAGGCGGACAAACGGCGCTTATGGGTCAGCTCCGCCAGCGGATTATTCTGATCCATAAACTGCGAAAGCGGAGAGGAGCCGAAAAACTCACGGATCGCCGTAACCACCGGGCGTATATTAATAACGCTCTCAGGGGTAAGGCTGTCCGAGTCCTGAGTACCAATCTTTTCCTTGACTATCTTGTCCATCCTCGAAAAGCCGATACGCATCTGATTTTGGAGAAGCTCTCCTACGCAGCGCAGACGGCGGTTGCCGAGGTGATCTATATCGTCTACCGAGCCTATATCATAGCTCAGCCCCAGCATATAGTTTATTGATGAAAAGATATCCTCTTTGGTTATATGCTTAGGCACCAGAGCCCCCATTCTCGACGAAGCCAGCTTCATTACGGTCTCAAGATCGCCGCCCGCCTCCTCAAGTATCGCGCTCATTTCATCAGCGCGCACCTTTCCGGTAACGCCGATTGACGCGAGGTCAAGCCCGAATGCCTCCGGATATGCCATTCCATTGGAAAATATTCTGTATTCCTCGCCGCTGTCAAGGTAAATATACGCCTCGTTGACGCCGGCTCTCTCAAGCTCCTCGGCCTTGCGGGCGTCGATGAGCGCATCCGCCTCCGCAAGAATTTCTCCGGTAATCGGAGAGACGACGGGTCTGGCGAGCGTTCTGTCCTTGAGACGGTCTCCGATACCCAGCTTCTTGTCGAACTTATAGCGTCCTACCGGCGCGAGATCATACATTCTCGGCTCAAAGAACATTCTGCTTATCAGCAGCTGCGCGCTCTCCACCGTAGGCGGCTCTCCGGGACGAAGCTTTTTGTATATCTCCTTTAAAGCCTCTTCTCCCTCCGAGGTTTTGTTCGCAATTGCCTCGGCATTCATTCCGTCTTTATTAAGCGTAGCGTTTATTTTCGGGCTGTCCCCAAAGTATGAGCGTATCTCGTCGTCCTTTTCTATACCGAGAGCTCTTATAAGCACTGTTACAGGTATCTTTCTGTTTTTATCTATACGGACATAGAAAACGTCGTTGAGATCCGTTTCATACTCAAGCCAAGCGCCTCTGTACGGTATGACCGTGGAAGTAAACATCTTCTTTCCGCTTCTGTCCATCTGAACCGAGTAATACACTCCCGGAGAACGGACTATCTGGGAAACTATTACTCTTTCCGCGCCGTTTATCACAAACGTGCCGTTATCGGTCATAAGCGGGAAATCGCCCATGAATATCGGCTTTTCCGTCATTTCCCCGGTACTTTTGTTAAGGAGTCTGACCGTTACCCTTAGCGGAGCGGCATAGTTGACGTCTCTGTCCTTACACTCCTCCACCGGATGCTTTGGGGTCGGATCTATGGAAAAATCCACAAAATCTATACTTATGTTTCCCGTATGGTCCGTTATAGGAGAAACATCCCGCAGTACCTCTTTAAGCCCTTCGTCGATAAACCACTGATATGATTTCTTTTGAACGTCTATGAGGTTGGGCATCTCCAGCGCTTCGTCTATTTTAGCGAAGCTCTTTCGGGTTATCTTATTGCTGAGCCTCTGATCCTTGACCATATAAATGACCATTCCTTTCTGACTTATGCGAAAGTTTTGCGCGGTAAGTCTACGCCGTGCTTAGCGTAAAAGCCGCCAAGCCTTACGACCTGAAAACGCTGCTTCAGATCTTAGCCTGAGACCGCCCGCGTGATCTCCGCCGACGCGCGGCACTGATCACGGCGCAGCAGACATTAAAAAGCGCAGCGCTCACTCTGTCCGATTTATCCGGTTAAAATAAAAAACCGGTCATAAAAATCAATAGACCACCATATACGTCCGCTCAGGAACCAAAATAAATACCGCATTTTTTCTTACGTGCTACCCCTACGACAAGCTGGTTACCGTCGAATTATAAGCTGCACCCACGCTACCCCTACGACAAAGCTGGTTACCGTCGAATTATAAGCTGCGCTGCGAAAACCGCCGAAAAAAGTGCGTTTTTATTTAAAATTCGCCTTGCGGACCTCAACGGAGGTCCTTCATATATCAGCCTTACGGCTTATTTCATCAGGATACATTATATCATAACACACCATCAAAGTCAAGTTTTTTTTCAAAATATTAGAATTTTTACATTTTGTTAACAAAAATATTTTTTCACATTTTTTCCGAAACCTATTGCTTTTTTATTAATTCTGTGATAGAATATAGGAGTGAAAATTTCTTAATATTTTTGTAAGGAGGTAAAGCAGATGCCAAATATCAAGTCTGCGAAGAAGCGCGTTAAGACCACTGAGACCAAAACAATGCGCAATAAGGTAGAAAAAACGATCCTTAAGACTGCGATAAAGAAATATGAGACGGCTCTCGCCGCCGGAGAAAAGGCTGCTGCCGAGGAAGCGTTCAGAGCTGTCTGCAAGAAGCTTGATCAGGCTGCCGCCCATGGCATAATTTCCAAAAATAAGGCTGCAAGAAAGACCAGCCGCTTCGCCCTGAAGCTGAACAAGCTCGGAGCGTGAGATATCATCACAAAACAAAAAGCCGCTTGAAACATTATGCGGCTTTTTGTTTTGTCTGAGATTCCGGCAACCTCGCAGAGCCTGAATGACTTATACAACTTTTCTATAAATAGAATAATAAAAAGCCGGAGGCAGGATGTTTCGTCTGAGCGTAACGTTCACGTGCCCTCGGCTTTCTGTATTTTAATATTTATACTACCTCAAACGCTATGAGTTTTCTGAACCTTCCTGCGGACGGATATTTAAATTTCCGCTCAAGTATATCAGTACTTCCAGAAAAGATATCAAAACTATGTCCTTAACTATCATCTGATAGTTTACCTCGCCGCCCGCACGCGAGGTACGCAGCGCGTAAAGTATGTTTACATAGTTATGTCTGCCGGGCTGAATAAACAGCGTATAGCTGTCTCCGTCTAAAGTTATGTCCTTTTCGTATATCGGGCAATACGGCTTGCTTCTCGCGTTCTGGGATAAATAGGTAACTAAGAGGTCATATTCCTCTTTTTTCATTTTTCTGAGCGTCATTTTTTATTTTTCCTTTCTTTAGGGAACCTCTAAAAATTCCCGAAGATATTGAATAAAGTCGCAAAGTATGATATAATGGGAACAAACAAGAGAAGGGCGGCGAAAACCATGAAACAGATCAACCTATTTGCAGAAGAAACACAGCTG
>CALYAD010000040.1 GCA_944393415.1 uncultured Clostridia bacterium
CAATGCTGATGATAAAGGCGACAGACTGGGGCATCAAATTCTGTACTACAAACTGTAAGAGGATCGCCGCCCCCATACCCATGCCGATCAAACGTCCCGTATACCGGCTCCCGGCAAAATACATGGCTGTATTGTAATACACGCATCCGCTGATATGGCCGGTCAGCAGCAGGGCTGCGGAAGAGCTTGTCAGAAAGAGTGCCGGATGATCTGCAAAAAGCAAAACCAGAGCCGCCCCAAGACACAGAACGCCAATGATAATCTGCGCCGTTTTCCTTGATTTTTCTTTTTTGCATAGGCGGCGCAGAAGAGAAAACGACAGAAACCCCAAACCGGTACAGACAAGCCCAAAGGTATATACAGAATTTACAGCACCGCTTCCGAGAATCACGGCACAGCGCTCGTTGATAAACGCCTCCGTCAGCATAAAGGCAAAAAAGCATAACGCAAAACACAGTCCGCAAAGGAGTTCTGAGGATGTAAGTTTCTGCCGCTTCATGATTCTTCGGCTCCCCTCCTTAGTTCCACCACATCACCGATTTCACAATGGAGCGCCCGGCAGATCCGTTCTAAAATCTCAAAGCTCACATATTCGTCATGGCTAAGCTTTGCAATGGTAGAAGCCGAAACGCCTGCCATTTCCGTTAAGGAAGATTTTTTGATTTTCATATCGATCAGCCGTTTCCACAGCTTGTTATACTGTACTGCCATACGTTCACCTCATCATTATGACGGTAGTATAGCATAAAAATTATTATAAATCAACGATTATTGTGACTTCTAATAATATTTTGTTAAAACTAAATTTCTAAATTGTTCCATAGTATTGGTTCTTTCCTTCAATTCATCGTTGCCAAGGAGCTCGGTGGCATAGCTAAAATCTTTCTATCCAGATGAAAGCAAAACAGATAATTCTAATCCGGAACAGATAGAACGTTTATATCTGGAATGTGCAGAGCGTGATAAGCGGATCAATACAAACATTTTTGATCGCAAAGCATCTTAATGTCCATCCGGATTATTTATCTGGCGTCTATGATGACAAGGCAGACCGTATTGAGGATGACTTCTTGCGCACCATGTACAGGTCATTTATTAAACCAGAGAAATATCCTTATTTGCTAAAAGCAAAAAGTGATATTGGATACACGAACTATTTCGAAAACATTCTTACTATGAATGATATTTCAATGGATCTATTTCACACATTGCCGCCAGAAGAAAGGATTCTATTCCGTCAGGAAATGGTTGTTGCCATAATGCAGGTGATAGCAAAGCATTTCACACACGATTCCCTTGGTAACAGCACATCTGAAACTTTAGCATATTACGAGTCGTATATCGGAGATTGTGATCCTTTTTCATACTTTGCAGAATTAGAAGGAATAGGTTCCACAGAACCAGATTTGGATACTAACTTCTATGACGAAGAATCAGCACAAGATTTTGAAAAACGGATGGAATCAAAATATAGAAAAGAAAATGATGATCATTAACAAGGTGAGAAGAACCTCCCTATTGTCAGTTTTGGAAGGTTCTTCCTTATACCTATAGATAAAAAAACAGCCGGATTTCTCCGACCGTCACCCTTTACACTGCAAGCCCAATTTTTACACCGCAAGGGCACACTTTTTAATTATTCCTCGGCTTTGTATCAAACTCGGTATGATTATTTCGCAGATGATTTCGTCTGCTTTCGGATCCATCAGCTCGACCATCATGCGGATGATATGGCGAGGGGTACGGAACTGACCGTTCAGCCCCGACTGTGAAATCTTGGAGAGAAGATATTCATACACATCTCCGCGGATGTCGCTGTCCTTTATCTGTGCCATCTGTGCATAGATATCATCAAGAATAGTGACGATCTTATCGAGAAGCAGGGGTGTCGGAATTTTGAAAATGGCGTCGTCCATGTATTTGGAATAGGCGCTGTCCTTGTCCTCGTGCAGGTTTTTGATAAACGGAAATACCCATTCCTGCACGGTGGAGTACATTTTACCTGCGGGGAAGTCGTGAAATACCGACCATTTGAGCTGATTGCCGTCAATCTCCCGGTCGCCCACCTTTACCTTATCGGCAAAAATGCTCTTGTGCGGGAGTCCAAGCATTATCGCTTCCTTCGCGCGAAGATTGTCGGTATCGTCAAGGTCGCGGATAAACATCAGATATGTAATCTGCTCAATTACGTCAAGGGGATTGACAAGTCCGCCTGCCGCAAACACGTCCCAAAGTCCGTCGATTCTGTTTTTCAGTTCGCCTGTAATCATTTCTTAATCCTTTCCGTGATTCCACATATATGCGGTGTAGCGTCCTCCGCCGATTTTGATGATCTCTCCGCTCTTCACCAAATCATTCAACGCTCTCTGCACGGTAACTTGGCTGATATCGGGACATTTCTCCAAAATCTCGGTTTTTGTAATTTTGCCGAGTGTTTTTTTAATAATCTCTCTGATACGCCCGGGTTTGGATATATTGCCTGCAGCAATGAGCTTCGCCCTTGACGAAAACTCACGGTATGCGGCAACCACTATGCCGAGCGTATATTGTACGAAAGGTATATAATCATTATTATTCTCGTGCCAATCGGCGGAACTGTTTTGCAGGGCTTCGTGGTATGTCTCCTTGGTCTGTTCGATCAGCTTCTCAATACTGATATATTTCCCCACGATATAGCCTGCACGATACAGGAGCAGAAGTGTGAGCAATCGGCTCATTCTGCCGTTTCCGTCATTAAATGGGTGAATGCACAGGAAATCCAATATGAACATTGGAATAATGAGCAGCGGATCGGCATCGGTTTGCGACAGAGTGTCGTCAAACGCTTTGCAGATTGCATCCATCGCCGCCGATGCTTCCCATGCAGGCACGGGTTGAAAGCAAATATATTGATTCCCGTCACTGTCTTGCTCGGCGATCACATTATCGGACCCTTTGTAAGAGCCGCCGATCGTTTTTCCGCTGAATTTATACAGGTCTCGGTGCAGCTGCAAGATAATCGACGGCTTAACGGGGATAAAGTCGTGGTTCTCGTGGATTGTGGCAAGCACATCACGATAGCCGGCGATTTCCTGTTCGTTTCTTGTCCGTGGGGTGGTCTTATTGTAAACAAGGCTTTTGAGTCGTTCGTCTGTGGTATATATTCCCTCAATTTTGTTGGATGCTTCCGTGCTTTGTATTTTGGCGATCTCAACAAGCTGTGTGAGCGTATCGGCTTTTGCTTCTATAAACAAGGTTTGTTCGCCTTTATACTCGTGAATTTGTGTCAGTAAAGAAACAATCTCAGGAGTAAGGAGCTTTTGCCATTTGTTTTTGTAACTGTAGTTACGCATATAAGCCTCGCGTTTCATGGTTTTATCTACAATATAATGTATCACCAATTTAATCTTTTGTCAAGTTAATTTGATCATTTTCCATTAAATGATCAGATTGAATGAGAAGATGAGCAATTGCATTTTTTATTCTGTTTTGAGGAACGGTACTCTCTGATTATTGCGATATAATATTTTTACCTTGAAGCATCTTGAAGAATTAACAATTTTATGGTATAATGGAGCAAACCTCGAAAAGGAGGATACACCATGAGAGAAACAATTCTTGAAAAGCTTGATGTAATCGAGAAACGCGAAAGCATAAAAATTCTGCACTGCATCGAATCGGGCAGCCGCGCGTGGGGCTTCGCTTCACCCGACAGCGACTACGATGTACGCTTTATATACGTCCGCCCCAAAAATTTCTACCTGCGCCTTGACAGAACCGACGACGTTATAGAATGGCAGCTTGACGATACTCTCGATATAAGCGGCTGGGATTTGAAAAAAGCGCTTATATTGCTTCACAAGTCCAATCCTACATTGTTTGAATGGAACTCTTCGCCTATTGTGTACAGGACGACTGATGAGTGGCAGAAAATATCGGCTGTCATCAACCGCTACTTTGTGGCTAAATCCGGACTGTATCACTATCTCAGCACGGCTAAAAGAAATTACAGTGAATATCTTAAAGGCGAAACGGTAAAGCTGAAAAAATATTTTTACATCCTGCGTCCGCTGCTTGCATGCAAGTGGATCCTTGCGGAAGGAACACCGCCGCCGATGCTGTTCCGCACTCTTATGGAGAAGTACCTTGACGAGGAAATCAAACCCGACGTTGAGAAGCTGCTTGATATGAAAATGAATACTCCCGAGATCGGAGAAGTCAAGCGTTTTGACCGCGTCAATGATTATTTGGATCGCAGCATTGATGAGATAGATGGTATAATTGCCGGTCTTCCGGCGGAGGACGCTCGCGACTGGGATGAACTAAACAAGATTTTTTTATCCATTATAGTTTGAAAAAATGGCTGAGTCAAAAGTGCACAAAGTCCGTTACGCCAAGACGTGGAACCCCTTATGACAACGCTTTAGCCGAATTTATTCTCGATCTTCAAAACCAAGCGTATTTACCGTGCTGAAATCCGCATCTCCGAGAAGCCACGCCTCGGTGCATACATCCGCTTCTATAACAACGAACGTATCCAATCAAAACAAAACTGACACCGCTTTAAAAGCGGTGTCAGTTCGTTGTCTGTTTTTTTGTTTTCTACTGCAGGTAAATTTTCCCGGAAAAGGTGTTTATCAGATCATCTCAGCCTCCGGCTTTATGTAAGCTCAGGGTAACGCCGCGCACGTCGCGGCGCTCCGCTGAAGTCCGGAGAAGTCGGAGACGGCGATGTGACAAAGTCGCCTGCTCTGATCCAATTACTTATCCCCTCCGGAAAAGTTTTTGAGGGTCTCAGGGAACTTTTTGAAAAAAGTTCCCTGAATTATTATTTTTCAGAACCCTTAATCAATCGATCTTCACAGCGGAATCGTAAATCATAGCCTTTACCTTTTCCCAAAGAATAGTCCTTCTGACGACGCTCTCTCCAAGGTCAGCTACCAGCTCGTCAACATCCTCGTATCCGTTCTCATCAGCGAGAGCCTGCGCGCCCGTGTTATATTCATCCTTTGAAACGCGTACTTTTTCCGTCTTCACTATGAAATAGAGCACTAACTCTTCCTTGACGGTTCCGGTCGCGTAGTTCATCCGCATCTGGCTGTAACCTTCCTCGTCCGTTTCGAGCTGTTCAAGCAGAGCAGTGAAAGTAATATTGTTGGCAGCCATATAAGCGTTATAGTAATTGTCGAACTCGTCGGTATAAATACGGATCTTGTCCTCAGGATACTCTAAAACCTGGGTATTAGATATAATTCTGTTCCACAGAAGATTATAACGTATCTCATTACGGGTGGCTTCTTCATACTCGGCTATATTCTGATAGCCGGTTCTGGCAAATATAAATGAATCAGTGTAGTCGGGGTAGACCGTTTCGGTTACTTTTTTAACGGTAATATCATAAGAGATCTCCTTACCGCGCATGGACTCGACCGAATGATCGTCTTCATATTTAACGTTGACGGTAATAACCCCATCGGGCTTTACGTCAGCCCCGATCAGAGCATCCTGAAATTCCTTAAGAAAACTCGCGCCGTTTGAGGTAACGTGGTTTCCTATATCGGTTATCTCATAGTCGGTAAGAGAAGCGTCTATCGGATCTTCACCACGCACCCCGTCTACAAGCTCATAGCCCTTTACATCCACCGTAACGTTGTTGCCTTCGACAATTTTACCCGTTGTAAGCTCGGTAAAGTTCGCGTACTCTCTGAGAAGCGCCTTTTTCTGGGTTTCAAATGACTGCTCAATGTCGCTGTTCTTCAGCTCCATACCGAGGTATTCCGGGACTCTTATATACTTTGAAAAGCGTATACCGTCGTAAGGTGTGTCAACAAAATAATAGTTGAGCCAAAGTATCAGAGAAACGGTAATTATCGCAACGGCAAGCACCGCGCTTGTAATAATAATTATCGGCTTCTTATACTTTGACAGGTCAACACCCTGTTTTTTATACTGATTCGGATAGCGATCTTTTTTTGGGGGGTTCATCATTTTAGACATATTCTTACCTCATACCGCCGTCAGGCGGATAAATCAATTCGGGAATTTTCGGGGGGTTAAATGTAAGCAAGCCGTCATTCGGTAACCGTCACAAGGGAAGCGAGCAGCCTGAGCACCTGGATATTCATAACGCTTGTTATCACCACGGTCTTGCCGTATTCATCCTCCAGCTCCGCGACACTGTAACCGGGATAACGGGTAAGCAGCTCAGCCAAAGCACTGTCGTACTCCTCACCCTCGGTCTTCAGACCCTCTTTTCTGATTATCGAATAGAGCAGCAGATCGTTCGCCGTGTTGCTGTCGGCGTAATTCTTCGCGACATAGTAAAACTCACTGAGCGACATCCCCGCTCTAAGACCGTAGCTTGTATAATATCCGCCGTACTGCGATACAAAGTCCTCCAGGCTCATTTTTTCAGCTTCGGCGCACGCGTTGAACATGCTGACGAACGACTGATAATATTCGGTATATTCTTCGGGCTGGGTCTCCTTCAGCTCGCAGCGTGAGAGTACGGTTTCCCATGCGGTATTGCGCAGACATTCCTCGCGCAGCGCGGAATACAGCTCCTCGCGGGTAGCGCAGTAGGTATATTTTTGGCAGAAATCGTCGTTTATCTCCGGCGGGGCGCCGATCTCTCTGAGCGTTACCGAGAAGGTAACGTCCTTTCCGGCAAATTCCTCGTAGTAGTCGTCCGGAAACTTCAGCTCAAGGTCCCTGACTTCTCCTATCTCCATCCCGATTATTCCTTCCTCAAAACCGGAAATAAACATGCCGCTGCCGAGTATGATGTAATAATTTTTCGCGCTTCCTCCGTCAAAGGTCTCGCCGTCTATGAAACCGGTAAAGTCTATTTTCACACGGTCCCATTTTTCTGCGCCGCGGTCTGTAGTGTCTATATAAAGCGAGTTCGAGCTGAAAATGTCCGCAAGGCTCATATGTGTATATTCCTCGATCTCCTTTTCGGTCACGGTAACATCGTCATACGCGGGCAAATCCATAAATACACTGAGATCGTCATACGGGTATGGGTTATATTCGTTTTCTTCGGATGTATCGTCCGTATTATCGTCTGCGTTGTTCGGCTCGTCATTGGTCTTATCGCCGCAGGAGACAACGAAAAGCGCGGTCATGACTAAAGCCATACAGACCGCTAACATTTTTATGATTTTATTCATTCTGATCCTCCGTTGGGCTGTATATACTTAATTACAGTATAATATTTTTTTGTAAACATTTCAAGCACTCTTGAAAAACCTTTTTTTAATTGTTTTATGGAGATGAGTCAAAATTTCTCCGGAGGGGATGAGTAATTATTCAAGGAAGCGGGAAGAAACATCTCCGCCTACGGCTTTTTGAAAATTCAGAGCAGCGCTGTGTACCTCACGGCGCTCCGCTGAAGTCCGGTGAAGTCGGAGACGGCGACGTAATAACCCGCTTAGACTGATTCAATAATACATCCTTTCCGGAAAAGTTTTTGAGGGTCTCAGGGAACTTTTTTCCTCGAATTGTCAAGTCAAGTGCAAAGATTTTTTGAAAAAAACTTCTTCAGGAGACCTCCAGCCCAGAGATTTACGTGGGCGCCTGTTCAAAAGAGAAGCGATGGCATCCACATCCGATTGAGTAAC
>CALYAD010000041.1 GCA_944393415.1 uncultured Clostridia bacterium
CTCGACGCCGCCGCGCTTCCCGCTTCCGTCGCCGCCTTGACCGCTCCGACGTCGCCTCTTACCATGACGGATACCAGTCCGGAGCCGATCTTCTCTGTTCCGATAAGAGTCACGTTAGCCGCCTTTAGCATCGCGTCCGCAGCCTCTATCGCCGCGACAAGTCCTCTTGTTTCTACCATTCCGAGTGCTTCAAGTGCCATTTTATTTACCTTTATTATAGTTCCTTTCTACGCCGAGTCCGGCGTTTTGAGTGGTTCGCCTACGGCATTCTGAGCCTTGCTTAACGACAACAGCAGCCACATAAGGCGGAAATATTTTTTCTTACTTTACCGTTTCACATATACCGTGACGTCCTTTTTCGCAGGCGTGTCATGATGAAGTCATAGAGTGTTTTTTCTCTTCAGACGCTGCGCCGAAAGCTCCGCAAGTCGTACCGTTTCCGGATGCGGATTTGCGATCACCGCGGATGCGCACGGCTTTTTTATACATTTTTCCGACGCGGCGTCCACCGCCGCCGTAACCGCCGAGACATCCCCGGTAACTATTATAGTAACCAGCCTGCCGCCGAGCTTTCTTTCCCAGCTTACTAAGCCTACCGACGCGCTTTTGCACATAATATCAAGCGCGTCCACCGCCGCCGCAACACCGCTTACCTCGACAAAACCAAGTGATTTCATAGAGCCTCCGTTTTTTGGGTTTAGCATATATCCTAAGAAGACACGTTAAATTTTCAGTCCAGAGAAGGCAGTATCTTCTCAACATCCGCGTGAGGACGGGGAATGACATGTACCGCGATCAATTCACCAAGCTTTGACGCCGCCGCGCTTCCCGCTTCCGTCGCCGCCTTGACCGCTCCGACGTCGCCTCTTACCATGACGGATACCAGTCCGGAACCGATCTTCTCCGTTCCGATAAGCTTTACCTCCGCCGCTTTCACCATCGCGTCCGCAGCCTCTATCGCCGCGACAAGTCCTCTTGTTTCTACCATTCCGAGTGCTTCGAGTGCCATATTGTTTTTCCTAACCTTTCGAGTAATTATTTTTAGTTTTTTTACTTTTTATCAAAAGCGTTCAGACGGAGCATTTTTTCGGTTGACTCCTCCGTATTCGCTATTATATGGCTGGAGACGACGCCAGTCAGAGCGTTTGCCGCGCTTTCAGCCGCCTCCACCGCCGCCCTTACATCCTCCACGCTGCCTCTGAATTTTATCAGAACTATCAGCGGAACCGGAAGCTTTTCAGCGTTGGCCGGTTTGTTTTTATCAAATGTTTCAACGGTGACATTTGCCGCTTTGCATCCGGCGTCGCAGGCGACAAAAGCCGCTGTGAGTCCGTAGACCTCGATTAGTCCCGTAGCCTTTCCCATGCGCCGTCACCGTTATTCGTTGACGATCGCTATTTTCAGACCTTCCATCTTAAGGTTGGTCTCCAGCGCCTCGTTTATCTTATCGAGCGGGAATCGGTGAGTTATCAGTTTTTCAAGCGGAAGCCCGATCCCTTTAGCCCGTTTGAGAAAGTCAAAGGTAGTACAGTAATCTCTTAAAGTATATACCCAAGAGCCCACTGTGGTTATCTCTTTTGAGCAGATATCAAAATGCGGATTTATGGTCGCGTCTCCGCCGTTAATGAAAAATCCAAGCTCGCAGAGCCCTCCGCCGTTTCTGATGAATTTGTATATATTGGAGTGCGCAGCGGGCGATCCGGTGCACTGGAACGCGAAGTCCGCGCCGTGACCTCCGAAAGCTTCCCTGACCGCTTCGGCAAGTGCCTCTATACCCTTATAATTTTTAAAATTCACTACCTCAGTGGCTCCCATCCGCTTTGCAAACTCAAGACGCTTATCCTCTCCGTCGAGCGCGACGATATTTTCCGTTCCCATCGTGCGCAGCACCGCTATACAGATGAGCCCTATGGGACCGCACCCCTGAACGACCACTCTCGAGTTGAATCTGAGTATTCCGGTGGATTTAGCCCGCTCTACGGCGTGTACGAGTACCGCGCACGGCTCTATCAGTATTCTGCTGTCGAGATCAAGGTCGCTTACATTGAAGACAGTAGAGCCGCCTCTTATAAATATGTAGTCTGAAAACCAGCCGTTTAAATGCTTGTCGTCGTCCGGCAAAAGCCCGTAAACATCCGCGCCGCCGACGTTTTGTTTGTTAAGATCGAACATTGTTATATCCGGATTATCCTTGAATATCATACATGTCACGACCTTGTCGCCTACCGCGAGCGGCTTGCCCGCGCTGTCCTTTTTCACGTTTTTCCCCATTTTCACTATCTCCCCGGTTCCCTCGTGACCAAGCACGACCGGGATGAGAGAAAACGGATCCCGTTTGAATTCGTGAGCGTCAGTACCGCATACCCCGCAGCCCTCGACCTTAACGAGTATATCGTCGTCCCCGACCTCGGGGATCGGATATTCCTGAATGTCGAAATGCTCGGCTCTTGTAAGCATTGCCACTCTTGCCCTATCCGGAATATCTTGGACAGAACGCTTTTTCGGAACAGCTTCTTTGCTTCCGAGATTTTCCAGCACCTGCCTGACTATCTTCTCGATATCTGTGGATTTCATATCCATTGCCTTGACAGTTCCTTTCAATTATTTATTTGCTTTAAATACACAAGATTTACTATATTACGTCAATTATCCTTTTCCGCGAGCTCCGTCTCGAAAAAGCTTTTTCCGAAGTCTGCGAGCGCTGTATCCTGAGCCTCGCTCCCTCCGCTCACCCCAAGTCCGCCGATTATATCGCCTGTGCTTCCGACCAGCGGCTCGCCGCCCCCGAAAACAACAATCCTTCCGCCGTTAGTAAACTGCACTCCATACAACTCCGCCCCCGGCTGCGCCAAAGCCTTAAGTTTGCTTGTAGACATCTTGAGCGCAACGACAGTATACGCTTTGCCCATCGCTACATCGACGCTCGCGATATACGCTCCGTCCATGCTTTCAAGCAGCTTTGGATTTCCCGCCGCGTCGCTTACGCAAACTACGACCTTGATACCGATTCGTTCCGCTTCCTTCATAACCGCGCGACTCAGAGTCCTGGCTCCGGTCAGGGTCATTTCCCTGCCGGCTTTCAGCTTTTCAACGGTATCGGAAACTATTTTTCTGATCTCGTTTTCGTTCATAGTTCTTACCACTCCGCAAAAGACGGACCATAAATCTTACTTACCGAGCTGTTCAAGCACCATCTTGGTTATCATCGCGACCGTGTCCGCGTCGGTCTTTTTATCTCCGCAGCTTCCGCCGCAGCCATGACAGCTTGGCTTGCCAGCCTTCGCGTTAGGGCAGAGGTCTGCGGGGTGCTTGCCCTTGAGACCGAACTGACGGCGTATCTCATAAAGTCTCTCGACCTGAGCCGGAGTAAGCTCCTTCGGACCTCCAAGCATCTTTGACTGATAAAGAAGCTGAGCATAGAACTCGACCGACTCCATCTTATGATAGGCGTTAAGAAGCGTATCCGAAAATGACAGCGCTCCGTGGTTTGCGAGCAGCACCGCATCGTAATGCTGCAGATACTTCGATACCGCGTCCGGAATCTCCTCGGTTGAAGGGGTTCCGTATTCCGCTATCGGAACGCATCCGAGCGCTATAACGGCTTCCGGCATGATAGGCTCTGTGAGAGGTATGCCGGCTATCGCAAACGAAGTGGCGTACAGCGGGTGCGCATGCACTACCGCGTTGACGTCGGGACGCTCGCGGTACACTCTCATATGCATCTTTATCTCCGACGAGGGCTTGAAGCCCGCGTTCGCCTGTATCACCTTTCCGGCTGCGTCGACCTTACAGATATACTCGGGAGTCATGAAGCCCTTGGACACTCCGGTCGGGGTGCAAAGGAACTCGTTTTCACTGAGCTTAACGGAAATATTTCCGTCGTTTGAAGCGACCATTCCCTTATTATAGATACGCTTTCCGATATCGCATATCTGTTTTTTTATCTCATACTCGTTTACCATTTTATTTCTCCTTTTATGTATGGTTTTGTTTACTTGATTTATAAGCGCTGCTTTCGCAGGTAGGCTTTCAGTTCCTCTATTCCGCGTCCGGTATGCGAATCCACTAAGAATATCCTTCTGCATCCCGAAAGACGGAGCCAGCCCTCGGCTCTTGACGGGTCGGCACGGTCGATTTTTGTTACAACGCCGATTACGTCCCGGTTTATCATCGGCGCGACGTTCGGCGGGAACAGCGAATATTCGTCGTCCGCCGATATCAGCATCGCGACCACGTCAGCTTCATATGAGTATATGGCGAGCGCCGCGCCGAGTCCGTGCACCTCGGCATATTCGCCGGGAGAATCTATCAGCCAGTCGCCGTAATCCATATACTGCGTTTTTATGTATCTTATCTCTTCTCCCCGCAGCGCCTGCTTCAGCGTTGTTTTTCCCACGCCGTGACGCCCCACGAGCAGAACCTTTTTCATCAGGTTTTCGTTATCGCGCATACCGTAAATCCCAAAGTCTCCTCACAGTACGACGTTACCGCCTTAAGCGATGCTTCGACCTCCGAAAACGTACCCGTAAGTATCACGGTTCCGCTGAAGCGGTCGACAAACCCGAGCTGAACGCCCGAGGCCTTGATCGATATATCTCCCGCGATAATCGCGGTCTCGGCGGGGCTCAGTGTAAGAATTCCTATCGCCGACTTTGAATACTCGACCGCCGGGTCAAGCCCTAATTTTTTATACAATATCTCGTCCGGGTTCGCTATGATATGAGCAAGCGTTATCTGCTTACCCGGCACGAGTTCCTGAATTATTCTGTGTTTTTCCGACATTTCGGCTCACTCTCCGTAATCCGTAAAATATCCTACCGGCATTCACCCGCAGCCTAACCGCCTATCTGCCCTTTAAGTCCTCTTTTATTCACTATCTCAAGCAGCGCGTTCATCTTGTCCTTTTCCGGCACTTTTATATGCTCCATCGTGTACTGTCTTCCGAGTCCCGCGTATTTATCCGAGCCTATCCTGTGATACGGCAGGAGATGCATCGCCTTCACCGTTCCGAGTGAACTAACGAAATCCGCAATTTCCCCTATTTCAGTCTCCGTATCGTTGAAGGTAGGAATAACCGGTGTTCTTATAATTAAATTTTTCGCGTTTTTCGAGATATAAACGGCGTTTTCCAGTATCAGCGCGTTATCGCGCGAGGTAAATTCCCTGTGCTTTACGCCGTCCATATGCTTTATGTCCATGAGCACCGTATCAATAAACGGCAGAATCCGCTCAAATATTCCGGTATCGGCGTAGCCCGCGGTCTCTATCGCGGTGTTTATACCCGAAAACTTAGCGCTTTTAAGCAACGCCTCCGTAAAATCCGGTTGCGCGGTGCATTCGCCGCCGGAGAGTGTCATGCCTCCGCCGGAGCGTTGATAATACACTCTGTCGCGCCCGACCTCTTCCATGACCTCGCCTACCGTAATATCCCTGCCCACGTCCTTTACCACTCCCGCCGTGACGATCTTCTGCACCGCCCATTCCTGTGATTCGGGGTTACAGCACCATCTGCACCTGAGCGGACAGCCTTTAAGAAAAACTATCGTCCTTATACCCGGACCGTCGTGTATGGAAAAACGCTGTATATTGAATATCCTGCCCTTAACATCAAGCAGAGCTTCCATATCAAATGACCGTTCCTTTCGCCGTTTTACCGTTTTTACAAGCTGTTTTGCTCGGTACGATTTATGATGTCCTCCTGCAGACTTCTTGACAGGGTCGTAAACAGCGCCGAATACCCCGCCACACGCACAACCAGCGAACGGTACTTTTCCGGATGCTTCTGCGCGTCTCTGAGCGTTTCGCGGCTGACCACATTGAACTGCATATGGCTGCCCTTACGGTCAAAGTACCCGCGCACAAGCGCCGCAAAGCTTTCAAGACCGCTCCTGCCCTCCAGCGCCGACGGATGGAATTTCATATTGAACAGCGTTCCGTTGGACGCTATGAAATGGTCCAGCTTTGAGACCGAGTTCGCCGCGGCGGTCGGTCCTTTAATGTCTCTGCCCGCCGAGGGAGAAACTCCGTCGGCTACGGGCGTATAAGCGAGCCGCCCGTCCGGAGTGGCTCCTGTCTGGGCGCCGAGCGGTACGTTTGCCGATACCGGGTATAGCCCCGCCTGGAATATACCGCCCCGCGGGTTACGGAAGTTCTGAAGCGGCCTTGTATATGTATACGCCATTTCTCTCGCCAGAGCGTCCACCTCATCGTCGTCGTTTCCGAATTTAACGACCGAGTTTATATCCTCAAGCAGTTGTTTGTATTTCCTTTTTTTATCTTCCGTGGCTCTGTTCTCCCTGATCGTCTCGTATATCGCCCTGATATCGTCGTCGTTCAGCTCCTTACCGGCGTCGGCTATCTTCTCTGCCACCTTAACCGTCAGCTTTTCCGCCATTGCGCCGTCCATTTCCTCGCCGTAATTGTTCTCAAGCGCTTCCTTTATAAAGGACAGCGTGTATTTCCGCTCGTCGAACACAAGCTTTTTCACCGCATAAAAGGAGTCCGCAATATTTGCCACGCCGAAGCCCTGAGGCCCGGTGAAATTATATACCGCGCCGCCCTCCTGAACGCTTTTCCCACACCCTATGCAGTCGTCCACCATAGACGACTCAAACGGAAGCGGACACCGCTCTGCGTGCGCCAGATCTATCGCGTTATCGGCGTTGACCAGCAGAGAGAGAAAATAATCCATCTGCGTCTTGTACGCCGCCTTGAATTCCTCAAAGGTTTTTATATTACTCACGTCGCCGGTATCCGGTCCTATCCGGACACCCCCGTCCATACCGCCGGAAAATACCATCTCAAGCGGTCTGCACATATTAAAGAAAGCCGCGTCATGCCAGCCGTCGGTCTTTGCCGCCTTCTGCGGCTCGACGCATCCTATAATATTGTAGTCCCTTGCGTCCTCAATCGTAAGTCCGCGGCTTAAGAGCGCCGGGATGATCACCTCGTCGTTATAGTAAGCAGGGAAGCCTATGCCCGTGCGGGTCAGCTCCGCCGCACGTATCATGAACTCATGCGGCGTGCCGTTCCATATACGCACCGAAAACGACGGCTGCGGCAGAAAAACGTGCTCCGTCGCGGTTATTGACATAAACGAAAGGTCGTTTGTCGCGTCAAGACCTTCGCCGGTCTGCCCGCCGGCTATCAGGTTCTGGAAAAGGCTGTAGCCCGCAAAGCCCTCTGCCGAGACCGCGTCCCGGCATTTGTTGAGATCATTGAGCTTTACCCATACGCAGTCCATCAGCTCCTGCGCCTGCTCGCGCGTAAGTCTTCCGGAATCGATATCCTTCCTATAATAAGGATACATATACTGGTCGAAGCGTCCCGGAGAAATGGAATGTCCGCTTGATTCCATCTGCAGCAGCATCTGTACAAACCAAAACGACTGGCACGCCTCATAAAAGCCCTCAGCTCCGTTTTCCGGAACAGACTCGCATATTCTTGATATATTTTCAAGCTCTCTTTTTCTTACCGGGTCCGCTGTATTTTTCGCCAGCTTCGCGGCGAGCGCCGAATAACGCTTTGCGTACATTATCGCAGCTTTGCAGCTAAGTATCACGGCGTTCAGAAAATGACTGCGTTTAGCGTAATCAGCATCCCCGCAGGATAGGCCGGAAAGAGCATCCTCCGCCTCCTTGATTATGCCTTTATAGCCGACCCTGAGTACCTTCGGATAATCCACCGTTATATGCCCGATACCGTTATAAAAATAGTTGCCAGGAGTAAATATATTATGCTCTATCGCCGCTCGGGTCTCCTTTGTCATGTACTCCGAGGCGAGCTCCGAGGTGGTCTTGCCCTTCCAGTATTTATATACCTGCCTCAGAGTCTCTTTACATTCTTCAGATATGTAGAACGGGTCGGCGCTCCGGTGCTCAACCGTATCAAATTCGGCTTCCAGCCACTCAAAGGAATATTCCGGGAATACCTGACACCCTCTCGGCGCTTTTGTGGCTGAGCCGACTATCAGTTCATCGTCTCTTATAACAATAGGAATATTTTCGAGTATATGGTAAAACGCTTTTGCCCGGCGGGTTATTATAGGCTCACCCTCCGTCTGCTTATAGGATTCCGTCAGCAGTACCGCCCTGTCCGCTTCGATCTGCGGCATTTTCTCAAACAGCGCGGAAACAAGCCTCGGTATCCTCTCGGATCTTTTTATAGGCTCTGCATAGAATTCCATATGGTTTCCTTTCGTTTTATTTCCGTTTTATATTAATTATTATTCAGATTATATCATATTTATGATGTTTTGTCAAGTGTTTTTTCTTTTATTTTTTTGATTTTTGTTGTTTTTGTTTTGTTTTTATTTATGAGCATTGTTTCGGAAGTTTCAGGATTATCATGATAAACTTAAGGGAACTTCCACAAAGAAGTTCCCTTACCTGACTTATATCTTCTGCCCGAGCACATCTATCCATCTGTGATAAAATTCTTCATACGACCCATTTTCGAGAGCGTCCCGTATACGCTCCATAAGCGTGTTATAAAAATACAGGTTATGGATAACACACAGTCTCATTCCCAGCATTTCTCTTGCCTTGAAAAGGTGTCGTATATATGCCCTGCTGTACGTCCTGCATACCGGACAAGCACAACCCGGATCAATAGGCAGAGCATCGTCAAAAAACTTTTCGTTTGACAGATTCAGCTTGCCGTTCCATGTAAACAGGTTCCCGTGACGCGCGTTACGGCTGGGCATTACACAGTCGAAAAAGTCCACTCCTCTGCGTACCGCCTCAAGTATATTCTGAGGAGTTCCGACTCCCATCAGATACCGCGGTCTGTCCGCAGGAGCGTACCGCTCCACCTGCTCGATAATATGGTACATCACCTCCGCGCTCTCCCCTACCGCAAGGCCGCCTATGGCATACCCGTCAAGCTGCATATCCGCTATCCTTTTCATGTTTTCAATCCTCAGATCGTCATACGTGCTGCCCTGATTGATAGCGAACAGCAGCTGATGCCTGTTGATCGTGTCCGGCAGGGAGTTCAGACGCTCCATTTCCGCCTTACATCTGACCAGCCATCTTACCGTCCTTTCGGATGAGCGCTTGGCATATCCGTATTCGCAGGGATTTTCAATACACTCATCAAATGCCATTGCGATAGTAGAACCGAGGTTGGACTGTATCCGCATGCTTTCCTCCGGTCCCATAAATATCCGCGCTCCGTCCATATGAGACTGAAAATATACGCCCTCCTCCTTTATTCTGCGAAGCTTGGCGAGCGAAAACACCTGAAATCCTCCGCTGTCCGTAAGTATAGGACCGTCCCAGCACGCGAACTTATGAAGCCCGCCGAGCCTTTTTATCAGCTTATCTCCCGGACGTATATGGAGATGGTATGTGTTTGAAAGCTCTACCTGACAGCGGCATTCCTTGAGATCGGGAAGCGACACACCGCCCTTTATCGCCGCGCTGGTACCCACGTTCATGAATACCGGAGTCTGTATTGTACCGTGTACGGTCTTCATAACTCCGCGCCGCGCACGCCCTTCGGTTTTTATAACTTTAAAAGGAAGCTCTTTTCCCATTTCCGCCATATTGTGCTTTTCACCTTTCCGCGTTAACCACTAATTAGATTTTTGCCCAAATCATTTTCTCTTGAACCAATGCTCGATTTCATTTTTCGGAAGCTCATAAGCTACAGGGCGTCCGTGCGGACAGAACCTTATAGCTCGGTCTGACAGTACCCTGCGGCATATCCAGTCCACATGTTCTCCGGTATACACTCTGCCGGCCTTTATCGCAGCCTTGCAGGACGCGCTGTACAGCGCTTGCTCATAAAAAATGCTGTGCGCTGTTCCGAGGCTCCCCGTTCCCGACGCAAGCTGTCCCGCCGCGGTAACAAAAAACGTTTCCGCCTCTTCGGAGGAAAGGGCTTGAGGAATGGCCGTTATGCTGACTATATTGCCGCCTTCGTGTATACAGTAATCAAATCCTGTGGCGCGCAAGTCGTCGGAGTATTCCGAAACGGCCGCCGCTTCCTCTGGCGAAAGAGTTACCTCGAGCGGCATTATAAGTATCTGGCCGGCAGACCCAGAGGAGATATTTTTTTTCATATCCTCAAAAAGGATTCTCTCGTGCGCCGCGTGCTTATCTATCATAAGCATTACTCCTTCGGTCTCGACGAGGATATAGGAATTGAAAACCTCTCCGATTATCCGATACTCAGGAACCTCCCCGATATCCGAAACAGCGGAGTCCCTTGGTATGTGACTTACCGAATATATGCCTTTGCTTTCGTTTTTTTCCGCCTTCGACGTTACCCCGGACGGTGTTTTCACCTCTTTATCCCCTGAAGCGCCATCCGACTGCAGACTGCCTTGGAACTTACCCTCCGGCTCCGGGGCCTGTCCTGAGCGTTCAGTACCCGAGGTATCCGTTGTACCGATAACCCGGTTTATATCCGAGACCGTTTTTCCCTCTGAGCCCGCCTCATCCTTATTATATGGGACATCTACGCTGCGCACAGCCCAGTCCGTTTCCGCGAGTATGTCGTTCTTATTTGCGGAGGAAAGAGGTATCCTGCCGTCGATCGACGAGTCGAACGCATAAGGCAGGGGCGGCTCTCCGGCATCCTTTTCCCTGCCAAAACGAAGATGCGGGGGTAAAGCCTCCTCGCCGCTGAGAGGATATGCGTGTCTTAACGGGATAACTCCTCCTTCGGCTTCATTTTTATCAAAAGAAAGCTGACGGTTTTCCCGGGCTTCGTCTTTGCCGTCCTTTAAAGGGACAAAAGCGCTGATTACCCGTGACTCTCTCCTTGCCTCATCCTTGGTTTTAAGCTGAAAAACAGGTCTTGCCAGATTCTTTTGGAGCGATGTTCTGACCGCCGAGTAAACGGCGTCGAATACCGCCTGTTCGTTTGAGAACTTTACCTCCAGCTTAGTCGGATGAACGTTGACGTCCACAAGCGCCGGATGTATTTTTATTTCCAGTACACATACCGGAAATTTTTCCGCCGGAATATATGAGGTGAAAGCCTGTTCTATCGCCGCCATAGCCGTGCGGCTCTTTACGTACCTGCCGTTAATGAAAAAATTCTGATAGTTGCGGTTTGCCCTGATATTTTCCGGAGTACCCACATATCCGGTAACCTCGATGCCGCCCGTAAGCCCGTTTACCTCGCACAGCTTCTGCGCAAATTCTCGCCCGAGCACCGCGTAAATACAGCTTTTCAGATTTCCGTCCCCGGCCGTGTCAAAGCGCACCGTTCCGTCAGAAATAAGCTTGATTGAAATATCCGGTCTCGACAAAGCTATTTTTTCCACCACCGCCGCCACAGCCATTGCCTCGGATACATCCTTTTTAAGGAATTTTCTTCTTGCCGGCACGTTGGCAAACAGCTCTTCTACAATAATCGTGGTTCCGTCCCTGCATCCTCTTTCCATTATTTCCTGTATCTCTCCGCCGACACAGGTAAGCTGGGTGCCCATTGCCGATGAGCGCTGCTTTGTCATTATACGCAGCTTTGAGACCGCGCCTATTGCAGCCAGCGCCTCTCCCCTGAAGCCAAGAGTCATGATACCGTCAAGATCCGCCTCGTCGTGTATCTTGCTTGTAGCGTGCCTTTTTATACATACCGGAACATCTTCTCTTGACATTCCGCAGCCGTCGTCCGATACACGTATAAATGTGGTCCCGCCGCGTTTTATTTCAACCGTGACCTTACCCGCGCCGGCGTCTATAGCGTTTTCGAGCAGCTCCTTGACCACCGACGCCGGTCGGTCCACCACCTCTCCGGCCGCTATAAGATTAGCCACCTGCGGGTCGAGCACATTTATTATTCCCATTTTCTGTGACCCTTCCTTTCTTATGTCAAAGCACGTTCGCTCCGGAGCGGCTAAAATTAAGCGACTCACGGCCTTTCTCCTGATAAGTGTACCGCTTTCTTTTTCCCCTATGTTTTTCAGCCCCGGTTTATACATGGCGTCATACAAGCTTTTTAAGCTCGTAAATAAAGTTAAGCGCCTCTATGGGTGTGATGGTGTTAATGTCGCATTTTCTTATTTTGTCTGCGATCTCCGCATTGCTGATATCCTCAAAGGAGATGTTATCCTCCGTTTTCTCCTCCTTCACCGTATGCCCCGCCGGTATCTGAGAGCCCGCTTCCGTCTCCGCCAGAATATCCTTTGCCCGCCTGATTATCTCTCCGGGTATACCCGCGAGCTTCGCCACCTCTATACCATAGCTGTCGTCCGCCGTTCCTCTTACTATCTTTCTCAGGAAAATTATATCGTCGCCCTTTTTCTTTGCCGCGATATTATAATTTACTATTCCGTCCGAAGTGTCCTCCAGCTCGGTCAGCTCATGGTAATGCGTAGCGAACAGGGTTTTGGAGCCGAGCTTTTTCCCCGCCGTATACTCCGCAACCGCGCGCGCTATGCTCATTCCGTCGAAAGTGCTTGTCCCTCTTCCTATCTCATCGTATATTATCAGCGAACGCTTCGTGGCGTTCTTGAGTATATATGCCACTTCGTTCATTTCAAGCATAAACGTAGACTGACCGGAAGCCAGATCATCCGACGCCCCCACTCTTGTGAAAAGCTTGTCTACCAAACCTATATGCGCCTCCGACGCCGGAACAAACGAGCCCGCCTGAGCCATCAAGGCTATCAGCGCGACCTGCCTCATATATGTGGATTTTCCCGCCATATTTGGTCCTGTTATCAGCATCAGACGATTAGACGAGGTATCCAGCTCCGTGTCGTTCGGCACAAAATAACTGTCTCGCACAAACTGTTCCACCACGGGATGACGTCCGTCCTTTATATATATCCTGTCGTCATACGCAACCTCGGGACGTACATAGTTATTGCGGGAAGCGACCTCGGCAAGGCTTACGTAGACGTCAAGCAGCGCCAGCAGCGCCGCGTTGTTCTGAATGACCTTTGTCTTATCCGCCGTTTCATCCCTTAGCCGGCAGAAGATATCATATTCAAGCGCGCATATCTTCTCCGACGCTCCGAGTATCTCCGACTCAAGCTCCTTGAGCTTCGGTGTGATATATCTTTCAGCTCCGGTAAGCGTCTGCTTGCGTATGTAGTAGTCCGGTATCTGCTCCTTATTTGAATTGGTGATCTCAATATAATAACCGAACACACGGTTATATCCGCATTTCAGCTTGGAAATTCCGGTCGCCTTCCGCTCCTCTTCAACAAGCTCGTCAAGATATTTCTGGCTGTTCGACAACAGGCCGCGAAGCCGGTCAAGCTCTTCGTTTACGCCGTCGTTTATCATACCGCCCTCCCTTACAAGGAACGGAAGCTCAGGCTTAAGATTTCTGTTGAGCTCGCCTATAAGCTCCTCAAGCGCGTCAAAGCCGTCTCTGAGCTCCTTAAGCTCCGCGCACCGAACGTCCTGCATCAGAGCGATTATCGGTCTTATCACCGACAGCGTGTCAGCCACTGCCCTGAGATCTCTGGCGTTGCCCGTGCCGTAAACGACCTTAGCCATTACCCTCTCCATATCAAGCACGGACTTTAAATTCTCCCCTATCTCCTCGCGCAGCATAAAATCGTTTTTAAGCTCTTCCACCGCTTCCTGCCTTCGCGTTATATAGTAGGTGTTCACGAGCGGGAGCTCCAGCCATTTTCTTAACAGTCTCGCTCCCATGGAGGTACGCGTCCTGTCAAGTACCCATAAAAGAGAACCCTTTTTTTCTTTGGTTCGCATCGTTTCGCAAATTTCAAGATTGCGCCTGGTGTTAGGATCAATTTCAAGAAACTGTCCGTCTGTATAAATATTCAGATTTTTTATATATGAAATATCCGTTTTCTGATTTTCGGAAACATACCCCAAAAGAGCGCCTACGGCCGATATCAGCGCCGGTGATTCTCCGTCCCTGACCGCTCCGCCTTTACCGAACTTACGCTTTACGGTAAGCATTGCCTTACCGTAATCAAACCTTTCCTCCTCTTTGTCGCTTACCATGGCTTTTAATCTGTTTCTCAGGTAATCGGAAAGCTTTGGATAATCGGATAAGGCGGTATTCAAAAGCAATTCCCGCGGAGAGTACGCCTCTATCTCCGTCATTATCCTGTTCTCAAGCCCGCCTCCTTTCAGAGACGTGGCGGCAATGTCTCCGGTGGACGCGTCAACAAAAGCGAGTCCCGCCTCGCCGGACATCAGACAGAGCGCGCAGAGGTAATTGTTCTGCTTATCGTCCAGCATTTTACTGTCGGTCACTGTTCCGGGAGTGATTATTCGTACTATATCGCGCCGGACTATTCCCTTGGCGCTTGCCGGATCCTCCATCTGTTCACATATCACGACCTTATGCCCTTTTTCCACAAGCTTTGCTATATAGCCGTCCGCCGAGTGATACGGCACTCCGCACATCGGAGCCCTTTCAGCCTCGCCGCAGTCCCTGCCGGTAAGCGTAAGATCGAGCAGTTTTGAAGCCTCCTTGGCGTCGTCGAAAAAGAGCTCATAAAAGTCACCGAGCCTATAAAAAAGAAACGCGTCCGGATACTGCTTTTTAATATCCAGATATTGGAGCATCATCGGTGTCATAGTAAATGATATATCCTTTCAGGTAATTTAAATCAGTATATCGCCCTCGTCCGCCTCTGAAAGCCGACCGTAAAGCATATGAGACTCGGCGCCTTCGATATAAAGCGTTACGTACTTTCCCGTCAGCCCGTCCTCGCCGTCGAAATGAACGAGCCTGTTGGTTTCTGTGCGCGCCGTAAATTTATCCTTATCCGTTTTGCTTCTTCCCTCAACCAGAGCACGAACACGCTTTCCCACGTATATCTGATTTTTATCCTTTGATATCCGGCTCTGAAGCTGTATCAGGCGCGAAAACCGCTCTTTCTTTACATCCTCCGGTATCTGGTCCTTCATCTCTGCCGCCGGAGTACCGACCCTCTTAGAATAAATAAAAGAATAAATATTATCGTAGCCGACTCTTGAAAGCATGTCGAGCGTCGCGGAAAAATCCTCCTCGGTCTCACCGGGAAAGCCGACTATTATGTCAGTGGTTATCGCTATTCCCGGTATCCTTTTCCTCATATAATCCACAAGCGACAGATAATGCGCAGCCGTATAGCGTCGGTTCATCAGCTTAAGTATCCTGTCGCTTCCCGACTGCAGCGGAAGATGAAAGCGCCGCGATATCCCCACTCTCCCGCTTTCCGGAGGATTTGCCGCCATAACGTCGATCAGCTCATAAGTCGCGTCCTTCGGGTGACTGGTCATAAAATGAATTACCGCCTCGCCTTCAAGCGAGCATATGTCCCCAAGCAGCCCGGCAAAGCCGTAGCCATCACGGCCAACGGGTCTGTAGGAATTGACGTTCTGCCCAAGCAGCGTTATCTCCTTGACGCCCGAGGAGATCAGAGAACGCACCTCTTCTATCACCGCCTCCGGCTCACGGCTTCTCTCCCTTCCGCGCACATAGGGAACGATACAGTAAGTACAGAAATTATCGCACCCGTACATTATGGATACCATCGCCTCCGGCGCACCGGGCTCCCGGCTGACCGGCAGTCCCTCAGAAATAACCGAGATATCGTTATCTATCCAGAACCTCCGTTCTTTATCGGCTATCACTCCGTATAAAATCTCCGGAAAACGGTGCATAAGCGTTGTTCCGAGAAGAAAATCAATATACGGATATCTCTTTTTTATATCCTCAAGCCTGTGCTCCTGCGAAACCATGCAGCCGCATATTCCTATTATAAGCGAAGGCTTTTTTTCCTTGCAATGCTTGTAGCCGCCTGTAATTGACAGCGCTTTGAGCTCCGCGTGCTCGCGCACCGCGCAGGTATTGACAAGTATAAGGTCGGCTTCCTCCGGAACCGTCGTTTTTTTGAATCCCATCTTCTCCGCCATTCCGAGAAGCCTCTCGCTGTCGGAAACATTCTGCTGACAGCCGAAGGTCTGTATAAATACCTTCCCGCCTCCGACGACCTCCCGGACGCGCTCCATATACTCAAACTGTTTATCGGTTTCTTGCCTTGAGAGAATAACACTGTTTTTCATAAATTCATTTTCAGCTTCGCGTAATCCGAAGCTTCCTTTCCGTAACGGGAATATTATTGCGCCGACGCTTTACCCGCACAACCGTTTTAAATTCCGCGCGTATTTTTTTGCAGCCTTTCGGTTATGAAATAAAGCAATACTCCCGTCGCCGTCCCCGTAAACATAGCCATGACGAGCAGAACGGGCAGCCAGAGCCTTATCGCCGCTCCTCCGAAAATCACGAAAGCCGCGGCGCATTGCCCGAGGTTGTGCATAGCAGCGCATAATACCGAAAGTCCCACCGCTCCTAAATATCTCTTTAAAATAAATTTCCATAAAACCAATACCGAAAAAGATAAAAGACCCCCGGATAGAGAAAACCAAAGCGAGGTTACCGTCCCGAACAGCAGAAAATTTAAAAGTATCCTGCTCAGCGACACGCATAAGGCCGGAAATGTACCGAGATTAAAGAAGGCAGCTGCCACGGCGAGATTTGCAAGCCCAAATTTAAGCCCCGGAATCGGGATAACCAGCTCAAGAGGTATCATCGCCTCCACATATGACAGGATCAATGCCAGCACAACAAATATCGCCGCCGTACAGACAGTCTCAGTGCGTGAACGCGTCATAATCACCCTCCCCATCCGCTATAAGAGTCAGCGAAATTTCCGCCGGGACACATATAATACTCTGCCCGGGACGTGTTATTCTGCCTGTGATCCGACATATCCTGTCGGGGCAGTCTGTTTCGCTCACAAACACCTCTCCGTTCTCGATAATGACCGTCAGAGTATAACCGTTATTCTCGAGCTCAAAGGACGTATCTCGAGTAATATCAAGCGTTTTCTCGCTTCCTCCGCAGTTTATTAGCAGACATGCGGCTTCGTTTTTCTGATTTGACGTAAGAAAAATACCAACAGCGATAACCGCTATAAAAATATAAACCAAAATATCCGCTTTTCTGAAAAGCCTCAAATCGTTTCGAGCCACTGTTTACTCCTTGCCGATAAAGCGTACCTGCGTGATAAAATATAATTACGTTTCTCTGCGGGCTCGGGCATAAACCGATATCGCCGAAAGCTTACAGTCGATTTTTATTATTATAACATATAACAAGGTAAATTTCAACAAAAACAGAGTAAATTTTTTATCGAAAATAAAGAATTTACAGCTATAACTTTCCATACCGGCTTTAAAAACAAATAAGGGAGAGGTTCGACAAAGCGCGGAAAAAAACAGCGTTTTCTCTGCTCCAAAATCGACGTCTCTCACCTTATACAGCGCTTCGCACTCAGCCGAGACCGCGCAAAAACGCGCTCTTACATTTTCTCGTAGTATGCCACGTCGGTAACAAATACGATCGCGCCCCCGACTATAACCTCCGCCGGAAAAGGGTTTATAAGCGGAACGCTCGCGCCCGCGTCTATAGGAGCGACGGGCTCCGTTCGCTTCGCGCAGTTCTGACGTATAAGCGTAACCGCCTCTTCCACCTTTTCGTCGTCCGTTCCTATCAGCAGTGTAGTGTTTCCGGTTTTGAGAAAGCCTCCCGTGGTGGCGAGCTTCGTGAACTCAAAGCCGTTCTGCGAAAGCACGCTGCAGACATTGCCCGCGTCCTTTTTGTGAACTATCGCCGTGATCATTTTCATATAAAATACCTTCCTTTCCGGTTTTTATGTTATATCATTTTCTTAGGAATTTCTGTATCTCCTCTATTATTTCTAAAACTTCTTCTCTCTCGGCAGCGTACTTGGCGCTTTTATCAGAAGCATTTATACCCGTCAGCCTTGCCGTAAGAGCTTGCAGCTCCTTTTCAGCGTAGCCTCTTTCCGCCTCATTCTGACTTTCGGCGTACTTTCCCAGATACATCTCCCGTATTCCTGTCTTTTCCGCCTTGCCGGTATATTCCGCGTTGATAACCGCATACACACGCCTTCCCGAGACCGCCTTGACCTCCCGCAAAACGCTGAAACCGTTTTCCGAAAGATACGCTCTAAGCAGGTGCGCCCGGCTCATTGGCTGAAGCACTAACCGCATTCCCCGCGTTTTCAGCCTTTCGTCCCGAGAGATTATTCCGGTGATCAGCTCTCCGCCCATTCCGGCAATTATGACATCCGTTACATCATCTAAGTTCACCCCGACGGTACCGTCGGCAAGAAACGCGCTCGTTCTTTCCGAAAGTCCCTGCTTTTGGATATTCTTTATTCCTTTTTCAAGCGACGCAGCGCTGATATCCGTTATTACCGCCCTTCGGCATCTGCCGCTTTTCAAAAGCTCCGCGGGGATAATGGCATGGTCTGTACCCACGTCACATACGACCGCTCCCTCTCTAACCATTGCGCATATCGCCGCCATACGTCCATCTTTCAGCATTTATTTTTCCTATTTTGTATATTATTGCCTCTTACAAGGTATGAAACGGTCATTTAACTACCTCAGCCCCGCCCCATTCCACAACTGTAAAACCGACGCGCTCCGGCGAGGTAAGCTCCTGCTCCTCGATTTCCACCGCCTCGTCTGCCGAATGCCACGCCATAAATACGCGTATCATTGTATCGGGTTCCGGCGCGATATCAAGCTTTGCCGCATCGGTATAGATATCGCTCTGAAATGAAATTATATTGTACGGATTATCCTGCATCAATGGTAGCCGGTACACGATAAACTCATTCGCTTCTCGGCGATTAAGCCCCAATTCGGCAAGTGCGTGCTCAAGAAATACGGCTGTATCCTCGCCTTTTACACAAAAGCCCTTTGAAAAATCGTATTCCGCGTCCTGAAACATAAAACGCCGTGACCATCGCCCCGATTTCTGCTGTGTTTTTTCTTATTAATGTCAGTATAACTCAGACGCGGTCTGATTTCAAGGCATTTTTGTAAATTTTTCGGTATGAAAACACCGAAGCACAGAAAGCCGTACTTCGGTGTTATATTATTTAGATATCGCTTCGTTAAGCTTCGCAACCAGCTCGTCTACGTCGGTGCCATGCACCTCGCAAGCCTCTCCTACACTCTCGCCTCTCGAATGAGGACAGCCGAGACAGTGCATCCCTATTTCAAAAAACAGCGGAGCCGTATCCGGGTAGTTGTCAAGTATATCTCCTATTATTGTATCTTTCGTAATCTTCATTTCCTTTATGTCCTTTCCCGCGAACCTGGTCGCGTGATTTATTGTTCCTTCAGCATAAAAACCGCTGATCATTTCGGAAGAAACCGAGCGTGATTCGATATAAACAGATAACTCTGATAAAATACGCTTAACGCGGTTTTCCGTATATTATTATACCATATCCTTTGTCTTTGTCAATAGGATAACATATTTGTTTACGAATTAGCGGAGTTGTTTACAAAACCGTTGTTGAATCTTTATAAATAGATGGTATAATTAATTAAGATTATCATCTTAAAGCGCGTCAAACAATTTTAAAATCAACGGAACGAGGATGATTTCGCGCTTGATGGCTTATCAACAAGCCCGGACACAGAAAAATTATCGTACACTTCTAACCAGCAGACCGATATTATTATATAAAATATTGCCAGGCTTTTTTAGCAGCTAAGATTTTTCGTTTCTGTAAAAAATGTTAAGTATTTATCCGCCGACGGCGGGATGGGAGATCATAAATGAAAAAAAACACAAAACGCTATATATCCGTTATTTTACTGATTGTTACGGTCTTTTCGGCACTTGTCTCATGTACCGTTCAGCCCGGATATGAAGGAGCACCGGAAAACATGAGACCGATTAACGAAGGCGACGAGGGCGCGATACTTTATGTCCCCATCAACTGGAGCGTTGAGACCTCCACCGGCGTGCCGACCGCCTATTACTCCTCCCGCGACCGGAGCATGATCACGCTTGTGACAGTCGACGCTTCCGATGTCGGGGACATGAATCCCCAGCAGTATTGGGAATCCTACCGTACAGTGTTTACGGCGGAGCTGAAGGATTTCGCAATCGCTAAGGAATCGGAGGAGGCAAAGGACTACACTACCAGACTTATCGCCGAACAGCCAAGCTATATCTATGATTTCACAGCGAATATCACAAACATCAGCTATAAATTCCGTCAGGCGGTACTCAAGCATCCGGAATCCGGCGATATATATATCATCACCTATACCGCATCGGCAGAAGTATTTGACAGTCACCTCGACGATCTTACAAAAGTATATGATAATTTCAGACTTGTGACCGAAAGCATTCCCATGGCCGATAAAACCGAACTGCTGCTTCCGTCTACGGAAGGCATCGAGGTCCCTGAGGGATATACGCTCATTTCAAATGACTATGTCGACTATTATCTGTTTGTTCCATCTGACTGGACTCCTATCGTAAACACCGGCATGACAGCCGCCTCCGCTCCCGGAAACGGCAGCGTAAGCGTAAATGCCATCGCATTTGAAACGACTATCGTTTCTCTTGACGAATACTGGACAGAGTATGAGACGAACCTGTACGCCACCTTCAGTCAAATAAGCTTCCCCGACCCGGAAAGCAAATTCACGGATATAAAGCTTGACGGATATGACGGACGCTGTTACACCTATTCCATAACACACAACTCCGTCACAAACACCTTTTCACAGTACATCACCATTATCGGAGGATATGTGTATATGCTGACATTCTGCGCGGAAAGCGCGGAGTTCGGTAACAACACCTCTGTATTCAACGACATTTTCTCGAACTTCCGCTTTAAAAACTGATTTCTGACCACACTATAATATAACGGGAGATGGTATAAAATAATGAAAAAAACTGTTTTGACTGTAAGCTCAGCCAACATGGATCTGAATATGCGTGTAAACGAGGCTCCTTTAAAGGGTCAGACCATATTAGGCGATTCCTATAGCTACGTACCGGGCGGAAAAGGCGCCAATTCCGCTATTACGCTGGCAAAGCTGGGCGCGCACTCCGTCCTATGCGCCGCGCTGGGAAATGACGCAAACGGAACCGCACTGAAAAAAGTTTATAACGGCTTCGGTATAGATACAAGCTGTATTCTTACAGTAAACGATTACCCAACCGGGCTCGCCGCGGTCACTGTTGAGGCGGACGGCGCCAACAGAATAGCCGTGTTTTCAGGGGCAAATTCAATGCTGACTCCCGAGCACGCCGTCAGCAGCATAAAGGCCTCCTCTCCCGACGCGGTATTTTGTCAATTTGAAATACCTTTCGAGACGGTACGCGCCGTTTCGGAGTACTGTCACGAAAACTCCGTTCCACTGTTCATCGACGCCGGCCCCGCAGACCCTTCCCTTCCTATTGAGAAGCTTGCTCCGGTATTCGTGTTTTCACCAAACGAAACCGAAACCGAGCTCTTTACCGGCATATCCCCGTCTGATGAGGAAAGCTGTATACAGGCGGTCAACAGGCTGTCCGAACGCGTCAAAGCCCGTTACTATGTAATAAAGCTCGGCTCGCGCGGTGCAGGCGTCTACGACAACGGTAATTTCACAGTGATACCCACATACGACGTAAAAGTCGTTGACACCACAGCCGCCGGCGATTCCTTCACCGCCGCTTTGACTCTGGAATACATACGTACCGAAGATATCCTCCATTCCTGCCGATACGGTAACGCGGTCGCATCGGTAGCCGTTTCCCGTCCCGGAGCAGGAGAATCAGTGCCGGACTCAAAGGAGCTTGAGGACTTTTTACATAAAAACGGAATTACTCTGTAATCTGATATACTTGAAAGGAATCCTATTTTTATGACAGAGCCAAACACGGGGCAAGCCGCCGGTCAGATCAAGGGTCGCGTACTCGGCGTAGATATAGGAACCGTACGCACCGGTTTCGCTCTGAGCGATCCCGACGGTTATCTCGCCAGCGCCCTATGCACCGTCAAGGCCGAGGGAAAACGCTCGATCGCCTCAGCCATCAAGGAAAAGGCCGATGAACACAAGGTGCGTCTCATAGTACTCGGTCACCCCATAAATATGAACGGCACTCTGGGGGAAAGCTCGGCGAGGGTAAATAAGATCGCGGAGGAGTTAAGGAAAATTTCGGATATACCGGTTATTCTGTTTGACGAACGCTGCACGACTATGGAAGCCATCAATTTCCTTAATATCACCGATACAAGAAATAAAAAACGCAAGGCTGTTATAGACAATCTTTCCGCTGAGATCATTCTTCAGAACTATCTCGATTCAGTAAGAAAGTAATTCCGAACCTTTATCGGGATCAACTTCTTTTCAGGAACGATAACTCTGCCCGAAGCCCTTTTCAAAAAAGGGTTTTTCGAAACTTCCGAAAACCTTTCTTAAGAAACAGCAGGCGGGATATCGTGAAAGTCAATTCAGATCAAGCATTCGGACGCTTTCACGCTTTAAGCCCCGGAGCGGGGTTTGAGCCGCGCAGCGGTTTTTCCTCTCCGGCCCTTTATAAATACAGAAACGCTCAGGACAGCCTTTGCGCTCCGCTGATATCCGGAGAAGTCGGAGACGGAGTTGTTTCTTTCCGCCGGATGAAATAAAACGAATGTTTTTTAAGAAAAGTTTTGGAAATATTCCGCCCTATGGGTTTTAGAACCGATACGTAAAATCGGCAATACACAGAAGCTTATACATTGACATCACGAAAGGAAAAAATATGCTAAGTGTACCGGAAATATTTGCAAGCATGGTTTTCAGCGACCGTGTGATGAGAGAAAGACTCCCAAATAACGTTTACAGATCCCTGATAAAAACCATAGAAAGAGGTAAGGCGATAGACCCGTCGATAGCGGACTGCGTTGCGAACGCGATGAAGGATTGGGCTATCGAAAAGGGAGCGACGCACTATACGCACTGGTTCCAGCCCCTGACCGGCGTCACCGCGGAAAAGCATGACGCTTTTATCTCGCCTATCGGAAGCTGTCAGGTCATTATGGAATTTTCCGGCAAGGAGCTTATCAAGGGTGAGCCCGACGCCTCCTCGTTCCCTTCGGGCGGTCTGCGCGCGACCTTCGAGGCAAGAGGCTATACCGCCTGGGATCCCGCCTCATATGCATTCGTAAAGGATGGCTCTCTTTATATACCGACCGCCTTTTGCTCCTATAACGGAGAGGCGCTGGATTCCAAAACGCCGCTTTTGCGTTCCATGGACGCGGTGAGCGAGCAGGCACTGCGTATACTCCGTCTGTTCGGGGATACGACATCCAAACGTGTTTTCAGTACGGTCGGAGCCGAACAGGAGTATTTTTTAATCGATAAAGAAACATATAAAAAACGCAAGGATCTTATATATACCGGAAGAACGCTTTTCGGCGCGCCGGCTCCGAAGGGTCAGGAGATGGAGGACCATTACTTCGGAACTCTGAAGACTCGCGTAAGCTCTTTTATGCATGACCTTGACCGTGAGCTCTGGGCTCTCGGTATCAACGCCAAAACAAAGCACAACGAGGTGGCACCATCCCAGCATGAGCTTGCTCCGGTTTACGCGACTACCAATCTTGCGGTAGATCAGAACGCGCTGATGATGGAATGTATGAAAAAAATAGCCGAAAAGCACGGGCTTGTCTGCCTGCTCCATGAAAAACCGTTCGCGGGTATAAACGGTTCAGGTAAACACAATAATTGGTCGCTGTCTACAGACACCGGAAAAAATCTTATAAATCCCGGCGAAACGCCGTCTGAAAACGCACAGTTTCTGCTGATGCTGGCGGCGATGGTAAAAGTCGTTGACGAGTATTCCGACCTGCTCAGGCTTTCTGTCGCTTCAGCCGGAAACGATCACCGGCTCGGAGCCGACGAGGCTCCACCGGCTATTGTATCAATGTTTATAGGCGACGAGCTGGAGGCGATAGTGGAATCGATAGTAGACGGAACGGCGTACAAAAACAACGGACGCGGGATAATGAATCTCGGGGTCCCGTCGCTTCCGACCTTCAGTAAGGATACCACGGACCGAAACAGAACCTCCCCATTTGCGTTTACCGGAAATAAATTTGAATTCAGGATGCTCGGAGCCTCTCAGAACATCGCCCTCCCAAACGTGGTGCTGAATACCGCAGTCGCGGACGTTTTAAAGGGGTTTGCCGATATTCTGGAAACATCACCGGATTTTGACGCCGCGGTAAAAACGCTTATAAAGGACAACCTTACGGCGCATAAGCGCGTGATATTCAACGGAAACGGGTACTCTCACGAATGGGAGCTTGAGGCGGAACGCAGAGGTCTTCCAAATCTTAAAAGATCGGTCGATGCCTTTGGATGCTTCACCTCGGAAAAAAATGTCGCTCTTTTTGAAAGGACCGGGGTCATGAGCCGGACCGAAATAGAGTCGAGAGAGGAAATACTTTACGAAAGCTACGCAAAAACGGTCAATATTGAAGCAAAGACCATGATAGAAATGGCAAGACGCGATTATATACCGGCCGTATCTAAATATACGGGAATGCTTTCGGAGACTGCGGAAAGTAAGCTCACGGTATCCGAAGAAGAAACATGCTTTGTTGAGAAAAGCCTGATATCCGAGTTATCGGCTCTCAACATGGAAGCATATAAGGCGGCAAACGAGCTTGAAAACAAAATGCGTAAGGCGGATATTGCCGGAAACGTCAGGGAGTGCGCGGAAAAATTCTGCGGCTCGGTAATCCCGGCAATGGAAAAGCTGAGAAAAAAGATTGACGCTATGGAGAGAATTACCGCCTCGGAATTCTGGCCTGTTCCGACATACGGGGATATGACATATTATGTAGACTGAAAACAGAGCCGCTTCATTTTCCCGTACGTTTCTCTTTGAAAAGGGGCTCTTACTGAAAGATTTAACGGGGAACTTTTAGAAAAAGTTCCCCGTTTTTTCCCCTTCAAAACTTTTCTTAAAGTGATATTTCCCATCTAAGGCCGGATAACTTTTAGGGAATCTTGGCAGAGTATCACATAACAGGAATCACAAAAAATCCGTCCTACGGATCTGTTTTTTTGAAAATCGGGTAGATGGGATTTTCTCCCCCGGCGGACTTTCACCGCAGAGCTTTGATATGCCCGTCATACTAAAAAAGCGGGCTGCCCTTACCCGGCAGCCCGCTATGTATTCGGTTACTTATTGAATATTTCTTTCATTTCTTCGAGCTTGGTAAGTGAAAAAGGAACGAGCAGACAGTTGTCTCTTACAAGCTCAGACTTCTGAACGTCCTCTATCATTCCGCTGATAGTGCCGCTCTCTTCGATCGCCTTGTCGATATCGCCCTCGGAACCGAACTCAAGCACGAGCGCATATACAGGAATAATATCAAGTACAGCCGATTCGGTTTTCCAAAGATGTGCAGTGCAGGAAATACTTCCTTCCTCAAGCTCCGCGACTATCTTGTTTGCGGTTTCATCCAATTCCACCTCCGTGTATCCGGCGTCCTTGAAATTCTTTTCGATCTTACCATAGGACGAACAGGAAACAAGTGTCATAACGAGCATAACGGACACAAGCATAAACGCCGCGAGCTTTACAGCCTTTTTCATGTCATTCTCTCCCTTCATGATAATATTAGACGGTAGATTATTCTCCGTTATAATAATTATATATCATATATCACAATTTGTCAATACTTTTTTTAAAGTTTACTTTTATTAACAACATAAACATATACTGGACCGCTCATTCCTCAACGTACTTTGGATTATAAAACCCGGCCGCTTTTTTATTTACCGGTACCCCAAGTCCTTTTTTATAGCATTCCGCTACAGCGGCCTTAGCCTTCTGGTGTCCTCTCTTGGCAGCGTCGTAATAATAAAGGAAGGCAGTCTGACGGTCGGTCGCGGTTCCAAGTCCCTTTGCGTGACATTCCGCTATTTCATAAAGTACGTCGGGATTTACTTTTTCACCATCCGGCAGCTTCTGATAAGAAACATTGAGCCATTTAAACGATTCCACGTATTTTTTCTCTTTTCTCAGGCAAAGCGCGTACTGGTACTGCGCCTCGGATATACCCGCGTCCGCCGCCTTGAAAAAATACTCCTCCGCCTTCGACTCATTCTTTTTTACTCCCACTCCGTCACGGTACAGCTTGGCCAACATCAGAAACGCCTCCGGTACCTCGTCCTTTGCCGCCTCGGTAAAATACTCTGCCGCACGGGTCTCATCCCTTGTAACCGTGTCTCCTGTAAGATATCTGTACGCGAGCTTCAAATACGCTCTTCTGTCTCCGCCTTCAAGCGCCTTAATATACCAGCTCGCGGCATCCTGACGGTTCATTTTCATACCGTTACCGGTGTCGAGCATTTCCGCAAACCGGTACTGAGCATCCGCGATCCCCTTCACCGCCGCGATGGCTATATATGAAGCCGCCACCGCCGGATTCGGCGCAAAGCCCTCTCCGTCCTCGATCAGACATCCCAGACGGTATATCGACTCGAGATAGCCGCGCTCGACTGCCATTTTATAATACAACACGACGGTTGAGTAGGATTCAAGCCCCTGCCGCGCTTTTTCAAGCGCCAGATCTCCAAGGAAATTAAGCGCCGGCGGATATTCCGCCGAAGCCGCGTACGAAATGTTCTTCATTGCAAGCGTGATATCGTCATATGACGTAGTTCCGCTTTTTATAGTCTCTATACCTGTGTCGTAATAATACGCCGCCTGAGCATCTGTCAGTCCCTTTGTCTGGGCAAGCGCCTGACGTACCGAATTTAAGGAATTAAAGCTCTGCTCCCAAACCCTGATAACAACCACCTGCGAAAGTCTCTCGAACAGTCCGTTCAGGTACTCCATAATCTCGCTTGTCTCAAGCGTAAGATAAACCACAAGCGGGCAGCGTCGCTCAACGGTATTTTCCACTACCGCGTTTACTATCCTGTCATTCATTGAATTATGCGTCAGCACAAGAACAGTCGCGCTTGAGGCGCTCAGACGCTTCGATATTTCCATCAGCTCCTTCTCATTCGGTGATAGCTTGGCGTTTAACCAGTATCTGTAGCCGTCCTCTTCCATTTCGTCCAGCAGTTTTTCAGCAATTTCCGCGTCCTGATATGTAAACGCCACATATGAAAAAGGCTTATTGCCCGTATACAGCTCGCGTTTTCTCATTTTATGTCCTTTCCTTTCCGTGCTCTGATTTAAGTGATATTGCGAAACAAAAGTCCGTTTATTAATTATATGAGCGGGTTCATTCACGCTTCGTAAAAGTCAAAAACACTTTAGCATTATAAACCGCGCAATATCCGGACAAAATATTCTTAATAAAAATTATAGCATAGCGACCCGAAAAAATCAAGTACTTCCTATGTCATTTTAAAAACATTTTATATCATAGGCAGCGCTTTTCATACCTTAAATGTTCAAATAAAACAAAATACGCGTATATCACTTTCATCTACCGATATATTTTCCTACTTATTTTTTTCACAGTGTATTGACTTTTATGTCACATTATGGTATAATATAAAGGAGAATCTAAAATCAAAAAACGTTCAGAAGCACGGTATTTCAATATCCACACCGGTTTTCTGCGCGGGATAAGGCTAACTAAGAAGAAAGGAATGATCTTTATATGAGTTTGATCAAAAAGCTCCTTCCCGTAAAATCCGGCAGCGGATTTGAAATGGAAGGCTACGGCATATGGGGATGCGCCGTTATCAAGGACGAAAACGGCAGATACTGTATGTACGCCGCGCGCTCCGACAGCTTCTTTACTGATCACATGAAAAGCGCCGAAATAGTACTAGCGGTTACCGATGACCTGGATATGCCGTTTAAATATGAAAAAACAGTGATCTCTCACAGAGCTCCCTCTTACTGGGACGGTATGACCGCGTACAATCCCGCCGTTATATATTTCGACGGGCAATATGTGATCTTTTACTCCGGAAGCGACGGTCAGATCGGTTACGCTGTGTCCGAATCGGCTCACGGTCCATTTGAAAGATGCGATACTCCCATTTCACTCCCGTTCAAAGCCTATAACCCGTCCGCAGTCGTTGACATGCACGGAATGCTTCGTTTATTTGTCCGCGATGAGAACAAGCACGTATTTATCGCCGAAGCGAAAAAGCCCGACGGAGACTTTTCTCTGCTGCGAAAGGATCTATTTCCCCTTGGGCAAATAGAGGATATGTTCGTTTATCCCGTAAGGTTCGGTTATAGCATGATCGCCCTTGATACCGAGGGTATGTACGGAGGTCTAAAGGACGCCGGCTCAATCTTCCGCTCGGCGGATGGTCTGTACTGGCATCCCGCCTCTCCGGCGCTGGCTTACAGCTTTACTGTCGAGCTTGGAAATGGCGGAGGCATGACGCTTGACAGGCGTGAACACCCGGTGGTGTACAGCGATGAGACCGGAAAATACCTTTTTACCGCATGTCAGCTCGGAGATCGTGTCTGGAACATGGTTCAAAGAGTAATGGAATAAACCGTATTTGTTTTCTTTCCGAAACGTCCGCAAGGCGTTTCGGATTTTTACATCTTTCCTATCTTCCCAAAACCTTCCGGGAAAATATATGTTATATTTCAACAGGCGGGGCGTGCATCTCCGCCTGTCCTATTTCATTACATTTATAGAAAAGCTTTTAAGGGATTTTAAGGGAACTTCCCAAAAGAAGTTCCCTTAAGTATTCTCCACGGCTCGTAAATACAAACAGGCATTCCTTATCAATATTTTACAAGCTCTATTCTGTAAATATAAAACTCCAGCTCGCGCTCCGACGCGTTGCCCCAGCTTTCCGAATTGTATATACCGCCTTTATCAGTAAACGCCCAGCCCTCGTTATTGAAGGCTACGGAATTTATATATTCATAAGACGGAGTTCTCGAAGGAGCCATATCATTGAACTCAAGAGTAATAGTGACCCATCCCTTTTCCTCAAGACAGAAATATTCGCTGTAATAGCTCCAGCCACCCTCCTGCTGACCGCAGTCGAGCAGACACAGCAGCGCATAATTATATGCCTGCGGACAGTAAAAAGTCATCCTGACAGCGTTATAATCCCCCGGATTCTCATCAAAACCGGCGTCCGCGAACTTTACCTCCATCGGCTTACCGAGACCTATATTATTCACTTTCACAAGCGGAATTCCGTCCACTGTCACCGGAGATACATTACATTCTCCCAACATGATCTCGTAATTATCATAGCTGTACAGGGTATAAGTCTTTTCAGGCATAGTACCGCTGTATTCAATAGGAAGATACGCGCGGTATATCCTTATATCATCAATAAAAACATAGTCTCCGGCGTTTCCGTTCAATATCAGATACGCTCCGTTAAGCTCACTAAGAGTATCATTAACCTCCGCACACAGAATACCGTTCACAAACACGGAGAAACCGTCGGCTCTGACAGCGGCGGAAATACTTAACCACTCGTCAGTCCCCACATAAAAAACGGTATTGTCGTCAACGAGGATCTCTCCGTTCTTTTCCACGGTCACAAGCTCTCGGTATCCGGCTTTTAATGTCACCGCCGGAGAGGCGTCGTTTCTGTATATGTCAGCAGAAAACACAAATTCGTCATTGCCTATCCCGCCCCTTGGAAACGAGAGCGTCGAATCCGCATAATTAAGCCGGGCCGATAAGAATTTATTGTCATCGGCGCTTTGCCTGACCTCAAGATAGGTACGGGAATCGGTACTTATAACGCTTCCGTTATAAGCCCCCACATTCTGTGTCTCGAGGTCCTCGCTTACCGCTATCTCGGTATCGTCGGACGGGATCATTGAAGCCGGATATTTTCCCTCATAAACCGCTATATTGTCTACGTATAGACTCCCGCTGTGACTGCCGGAGGTCTGTATAACACGGACGTCCGCAAAATAGTAGCCTGTTATATCATTCGGCGCCATAGAGTACGTGCCCGCTTCTTTTCCGTCTATATATATCTTGTAGCTCAGATTTCCGATATCCACCGCGACCGCCAGATTTGTAAAGGTGTTTTTGTTCAGCGCTCCGATTTTAGTACCGCCTACCAAAATATTGCCCTGAGCATCAAGCGACATCGTACTCCAGAACACTCCGGGTTTTCCGCTTGCGCGGTATATCACCTGAAGTATCCCGCCGCCCATGTTATAGTCGGAAGCCATTTTAAAATCCGCCTGGCATATGTAACGCGAAGATGAAATGCCGCCTTCTATATCTACATCTATATACGGATCTATTCCAACAGAATTTCCCGAACGGTGATAACGTATCGCGTTTCCGTCGTCCGATTTTTCAATATAGAACGTCGTACGCTTGGTTACAAGACTCAGTCGTCCAAGCGCGTACGTCCGCTCCCCGTCCTCGGAGGCGTATTCGGTCCCCGCCTCCACATCGTCAAAGGATTCATAAAATCCGTTTTTGGTAACCATATCGAGCTTACCGCCGGTATACGCCGTGTCTACAACAGAGGCGTTCGGTTGTACCGTGTGGTCTCCGGCAACGCCCTCGCTCACCGGAGCGCAGGATCCAAGAACAACAGTCAGCAGACATATCGCTGCCGGCATAAGCGTAAAAAGACGTTTTTTTCTCATCTGTGCGTTTCCTTTCTAAATTGAGAATATTCAGGGATCAAACGAGCGTTTTTTAAGCGAGGCTGAGCTTCCGAGAGGCAATCCGGATAAACACACGGCGGCAAAGATCAGCGCGCATCCGACCAGCTGCAGCCCGCCAAGCGCGTTTTTCGGAGAAAACAGCCACGCGGATGAAGCGGCGAAAACCGATTCAAGGCTTAGTATCAGCGCCGCAGAGGAAGCCGGCAGATATTTCTGTCCCGCAATCTGAAGCGTAAAAGCTATACCGCAGGAAAAAAGTCCCGCATATAATAAGTTAAACCAGATATTACGAAGTACAGAAAGTCCCGGGAAAGTATATCCGAGCACTTTTATATCAACAAAGACAAAACAGAAGGATAGGAGCGACACTGTTATAAACTGTACACAGGACAAAAGCGCCGAATTGATTTTGGCGCCGAAGCTTTCGACCGTTAAAATATGAAATGAGAAGCCGACTGCGCACAAAAGAACGAGAAGCTCCCAGACAGTCAGCCCAAAACCTTCACCGGGGGTTACATTGAGAAGATAAAAGCCAATAATTGAAATTCCCGCCGATACCCAAACCGCGTTACGGGTTCTTCTTCCGAGAAAAACGCCGATCACCGGAACGAAAATAATATACAGCGAGGTTATGAACGAGGCTTTCCCCGGAGACGCGTGAACAAGCCCGATCTGCTGAAGGTTAATGGAAAAAAACAGTACCGTACCGCACACGGCGCCGCTTTTTATTACCGCCGGCGTAAAATCCCTTAAGCTATGCTTACGCTGTTTGCCGTCTCCGGTAAAAATATAAAATATAAAAAGCGATACAGCGCCTACGGCGGCCCTCATAGCGGTAAATGTAAACGGTCCTGCGCTTGACATGGCGCCGCTCTGCGAGACCATGGAGGTTCCCCAAATAAACGCGGCGGAAACAAGCATAAATATACCGGTAAGACGCGCCCGTCCGTCTGACTCACGCGGGGATTTCTTAGTTAAGTATAACATATTTTCCTTTCTAAGTCAATACTTTTTATGTGTTTTAACGGTTTTTTAAGATAAAAAAATTATACTCAGGATCGTTTCTAAATTTCACACAAATACAGGGAAAGCAGTCACCATGGTAAGCTCACGATAAAGCTTCTGTAAATACGATCGTCTGAAATTATTTTATCAGATATCGTCTTTGCTTATACGTTTTTAAAAAATATACCATCCGTTCCGTCTCCGGTACATTTATCCATTAATAACCCAACTGTCCTCGAATATTTTGCTTTTCCGATCAAAGCACAATGACAACACTCTGTTTTCCGAAGGCGTTTGTAATAATTTATTTTACAAATTTCCCGAAAACTCTTGACTAACAGAGCAAAAAGCTGTATAATGGTTGTTGATAATAATTTAAAATTCCATGGAGGTTTTTTCTAATGAGCAGAGTTTATAACTTTTCGGCCGGTCCTTCCATGCTCCCCGTTCCGGTTCTGGAACGCGCCGCTTCGGAAATGCTCGACTACAACGGCTCCGGCATGTCCGTAATGGAGATGAGCCATCGCTCTCCCGTTTATGAGGCGATAATCAAGGAAGCCGAAGCCGGTCTGCGCAAGCTGATGAATATTCCCGATAACTACAAGGTCCTGTTTATGCAGGGAGGTGCTACGACACAGTTCGCCGCCGTCCCTCTCAACCTTATCGGCAGAACAGGTAAGGCGGACTATGTTATCTCGGGTCAGTTCTCAAACAAGGCTTTCAAGGAAGCTCAGCGGCTTGGCTTTGACGTCCGCGCGATAGCGTCCTCAAAGGATACTAATTTTGACCGCATACCGGTAATAACAAAGGATATGGTTTCTCCCGACGCCTCATATGTACATATCTGCTTTAACAACACTATCTACGGTACGAAATTCAATTACATTCCGGACACCGGAAACATCCCTCTGGTCGCGGATATGTCCTCCTGCATCATCTCAGAGCCGTTCGACGTCAGCAAATTCGGAGTTATTTACGCCGGCGCTCAGAAAAACATGGCGCCCGCCGGCGTTACCGTAGTAATAGTACGCGAGGATCTGCTTGAATTCGGCAAACCCGATATGCCCTCCATGCTCGACTGGAAGCTTATGTCCGAAAACAGTTCTATGTACAATACTCCTCCCTGCTATTGCATTTATATGGCGAAGCTCGTATATGAATGGATACTGGGTCTCGGCGGTCTTGACGCCATGAAGGAGCTGAATCAGAAGAAAGCAAAATATCTTTATGATTATCTTGACAGCCAGGACTATTACATTGCTCCCGCAGTAAAGGAAAGTCGTTCCATGATGAACGTCACATTCGTTACCGGAGTCGAGGAGCTTGACAAAAAATTCCCCGGCGCCGCGGAAAAAGCGGGACTGGTAAATCTTAAGGGTCACAGAAGCGTGGGCGGAATGAGAGCGTCCATTTATAACGCCATGCCATATGAAGGCGTTGTGAAGCTGGTTGAGTTCATGAAGGAATTCGCGTCCGAAAACCCTAAAAAATAACCCTTAAAAATCGCCGCCGCATATACCGGTAAAGGATAGGCGGCGGCTTGCTTCATATTATTGCCGAAAAAACTGTTTCCGGGGAATTCGGAGATTCCCGGTTCGGTTTTTTAACCCCGTTTGATCTAAGAAAGGAATGGTCATTTACATGTACAATATACAGCTAATGAATAAAATAGCGAAGCTCGGCACCGATAATTTCGACAGAGCAAAATATAACGTAGGAGAAGACGTATCCTCCCCGGACGGCATTCTTGTCCGTTCGGCAGACCTCCACAGCACCGATTTCGGACCGGAGCTTAAATGTATAGCGCGCGCCGGCGCCGGAGTAAACAACATCCCCTGCGACAAGTGCGCTGACAATGGAATCGTGGTGTTCAACACTCCCGGAGCCAACGCCAACGGAGTAAAGGAAATAGTGATCGCCGCTCTTCTTCTCGCCTCTCGCGACATAATAGGCGGTATAGAGTGGGCCAAAACGCTTGCCGGAGACCCGGATGCGGCTAAAAAAGTCGAAAAGGGTAAAGCTCAGTTCGCCGGCGGTGAGATAATGGGTAAGACCCTCGGAGTGATCGGACTCGGCGCAATAGGACGGCTGGTTGCAAATGTCGCCGTTGATCTCGGAATGAACGTCGTTGGTTATGACCCATATCTCTCTGAGGCCGCCGCGGAGCTGCTTAAACCGGAGGTTAAAAAAGCGTCCGGCTATGATGAGATATACTCCACCGCCGACTTCATAACTCTGCATATTCCCGCCACGCCTGAGACAAAGGGAATGTTCAACGCCGACGTGATCGCCAAGCTTAAAGACGGAGTGAAGCTTCTCAATTTTTCCCGCGCCGACCTGGTGATCTCCTCCGACCTTATCTCTGCGGTAGAATCCGGAAAGATCGCAAAATATATTGTGGACTTTCCTACCTCTGATATTATCGGAGTACATAAGAACATTATCGCCGTTCCTCATCTCGGCGCGTCTACCGAGGAATCCGAGGACAACTGCGCGGTTATGGCGGTCAGACAAACTATTGATTATCTTGAAAACGGCAATATCGTAAACTCAGTCAACTATCCCCGACTCACTCTTGACAGAAGCGGAGATAGCCGGATATGCGTGCTTTCCAAGAACGCCGATCCCGTTTCGATAACCACCGCCGTAGGCGACTTCGTCGCCAGCTCCTCCGCCTCAAAGGGGGATTTCGGATACGCAGTCTATGACGTCGAGGGAACTGTTTCCGCCGACAAGCTTGATTCTTTGTCAAAAATCCCGGGAGTTATTAAAGTCTTTACCGTCTGATTCTGAGAATTCTACAGAACCCCTTTTTCAAAAAGGGGTTCTGTAACTTTCCAAAAGCTTTTCTTAAGGGAAGATCGCGCTCTTTTTGGGGAAAATTTCGACCTCCGCAGAGGAGAACAGGGGCTTTGTCCTTTGACCAAAAGCTTTTTGTGTATTATTTTTGGCGAATTGGCTTTTTCTACACGATAAAGGGGCTGTCGCAAAAGCATTATAAGATGCGAGAGCGGCAGCTCTCTCATTCCTGTTTGCACAGGGAGCGGCATTCAAAACAAAAAAAGCCTCTGTTGGAGGCAATATTAAGGACGACAAAAGAGC
>CALYAD010000042.1 GCA_944393415.1 uncultured Clostridia bacterium
CGCTCTTTTGTCGTCCTTAATATTGCCTCCAACAGAGGCTTTTTTTGTTTTGAATGCCGATCCCTGTGCAAACAGGAATGAGAGAGCTGCCGCTCTCGCATCTTATAATGCTTTTGCGACAGCCCCAAAGATGTATAGACGTTAAAAAATCCCTAAAGCGCGGTCTCTATCGGGACCGACGCTTAAGGGATGGTGCCGGGGGTAGAATATCTGACTTAATCCTGGCCGTCGTCGGCGTCTTCATTTGTAACGATTTCAATTTCAGCCTCGTTCGGAGCGTCCGTTTTGAAGATCAGGATAGCTTTCGCCGAACCGGTGACAGCCATAGTGACCAGTTCATAACCTAACTGCTCCATTTCATTTGCTTTTGCTTCCACAGCCGCCGCCATTTTCTTTGCTTTCGGGGAATAGTCAACAACAACGCTTTTGTAACTCATTATATTTCTCTCCTTTCTGCAAAATTCATATTTATACGCGCAATTTTTTCCGATGTTGATTTTATGGAAATATTTTGCTATAAATTATGTCATATTAGTTAAACTTTGTATATTAAGACTTGCGGAGCCGAAGATTATTATCGTGAGTGCCGGTCTCTGAACAACCCTCCGACGGATGATATCAGCCTTCTGAGCAGTCCGTTTTTTTCAGGTGTGAATTGCGTGGAGGAATGTAAGCTCTGATCCATAAACTCTTGCTGACTTGAAAACGGGATGGGGGATTGACCGGTTTTCCGGACGTATAAACCATCCGACATCATGAAGCTTGCCTTTGCGGTATCCTTCAGCTGACATGAAAGTATCCAAAGAAGCTGTTCTCTTATGTCATTATCATATACAGGACACGCGATTTCAACCCGCCGGTTAAGGTTTCTGGTCATAAGATCCGCGGACGCGATGTAAAGCTTTGCCTCAGTGCCTTTTCCGAAGCAGTAGATTCTGGCGTGTTCAAGATACCTTCCGACTATACTCGTTACATAAATATGGTCCGTAAATGTCGGTACTCCGGGAAGTATGCAGCAGATTCCTCTGATTATGAGCTGAATTTCAACACCCGCGCAGGACGCTTCCTCAAGCTTATCTATGACCTCACGCTCTGTTATGGAATTAGCCTTGATGCAAATATAGCCGTCCGGGCCTTTTTTTATCTGCTCATCTATAAGCTCGCATACTGCTTTCTTTATTCCCTGCGGGGACACAAGAAGCTGACTGTATACTCCGCTAAGATTGTTGACAAGCATATTCTGAAAAAACGCGGTGCCGTCTTCGCCGATCTCGACCGATGAGGTCATCAGGCTGAGGTCGGTATACATCGTGTTTGTTTTTTCGTTATAGTTGCCGGTTCCGATCTGCGTTATATAGCTCAGCTTGTTTTTGCTGCGCATGGTAATAAGGCAGATTTTACTGTGACATTTAAAGTCTTCGATACCGTAAACGACCTGGCAGCCTGCGTCCTCCATAAGCTTTGACCATGAAATATTGTTTGCTTCGTCAAAGCGGGCGCGAAGCTCCATAAGCACGATGACTTCCTTTCCGTTTTCGGCGGCTCTGCAGAGCGCGCGTGCGACTTTGGATGATGAGGCTAAGCGATATATGGTTATCTTTATTGAAATGACGTCCGGTCTTTCGGCGGCTTCATTAAGCAGCCTGATAAACGGTTCAACCGAGTCAAAGGGGTAAAACAAGAGCTTATCCTTTTGCCGTATCTGATCTATCATACTGTACGAGGGATCAATATCTTCAGGCCACCGCGGTTTATACGGCGTGTACAGAAGCGCCTGCTTTTTGGACGCGGAAAGCTCCGATGACAGACTGTATACATATTTCATGTTTATAGGACAGGCGTCATAATAAATCTGCCGTTTTTCAACATGGATCAGGCTTGTGAGACTTGCCAGAAAAACCTCTGAAATTTTTCTGTCGATCTCAAGACGTACCACCGACAGTCTGTCCCGCTTTTTGAGCAGCTTCATTACGCGGCTGCGGAAGTCCTCTTCGCCGTCCTCGAATTTATCCCTGTCAAAGCTGATGTCCGCGTTTCGCGTTACGCTTATTACGCATGCTTCCTCGACCGAATATACCCCAAAGAGCTTGGACGCCCACTGCAGAATAATATTTTCTATCCGCATATATCTAAGCTCGGTATTGGGGATTTTTACATATGAGGGTAACGCGTCCGTAATTGGGACCAAGCCGATAGAGATTTTACCTTTGTTATCCTTTAACAGAGCCGTCACGTAAAGAGCTTTGTTCACCAAATGGGGAACCGGATGACGGTTTCCGATAATGACAGGGGAAATGATCGGCATAACGTTGGCTTTGAAATACTGATGGATCAATTTCTGTTCCTTTGAAGTTAGCTCAAAATAGGACAAGTCGCATATACCGTATTTCCTCAGATCTTCGGTGACTGACGCGTATATCTGTGTTTTCAGTTTCATCAGTCCCGGTATAGCGTTATATATCTTAATGAGCTGTTCAGCGGAGGTCATGCCTGTCTTATTATCGATTTCGGACGGAGATATCATGGAAATATCAAACAGACTTCCCACGCGGACCATGAAGAACTCGTCAAGATTGCCGGAAAAAATGGAGATGAATTTCAGACGTTCCAGCGGAGGATTGGTTCTGTCGTTTGCTTCCTCTAAAACCCTTTGATTAAAGCGAAGCCAGCTTAACTCACGGTTTTGCGTGTACGAGTACGTTTCGGCTTGCTTTTGAGAATTTTTTGACATAAATAACCCTCCCTTACACCATATCTGCTGACTGTAATCTCATTAACGTCAAGAAGCTCTGTGATCTGACGGAGGATCATCAGACCGGGTATAAGAGTATGAATCCTGTCAGGCTCAAGCTTCAGTATAATATTAATGGCGGTCTTATCGGCTTTGAACAGGAGCGAGCACATTTTTTTGAATTGCTGTGACGTTATAACACTTGAATTTTCCGGAAGTGAAAACAGCTTTCCGGCGATGTTAAGAGCGGCGCGTGCAGTTCCGCCAACGCAGACCATTTTTGAAATTGAGTTAAGATCGTGAAGGTTTTTCTTATTGATGTTTTTATTTATTTCGTCATTGAGTCGTTCATATGAGCCATGCCCCGGCAGGATTTTTTTAACACACTCGCGGTAAAGACTAAGGGAGCCTATTCCATGGCTTACAGCCGTTATCGGCTTACCGTTTTCAAGTATAACGATTTCGGTGCTCGCTCCTCCTATGTCAACGATAGCGCCGTTTGTTATATGATGCTCATACATAGCGCCATAGTAGCCGTACATTGCCTCTTCCTCTCCGCTGATCACCTCGATCTGATAGCCGGTGGCGGATTCTATCGCGATGATCGCCTCATTTGTGTTCTCGATGTTTCGAAGGGAAGCGGTCGCGAATACTGATACGTTTTCAATTTCCAAAGCTTCAAGGGTCTCTTTGAATTCCAGAAGAGCGGCACAGGCACACTCGATGCCCTCCTTGGTAAGAACGTCGTTTTCAACGTAACCGGCAAGTCCCGCCATGATCTTCTCTTTAAATAAAATCCTGAAGGACGCCTCGTCTGTTTCGTATAAGGTTAGGCGCATGGAGTTGGAGCCAATATCAACTATCGCGTGTTTCATATCGATTACCACGCCCTTGCTTCTGAAGGGCTGCCTTTCTTTCGATCGTTTTGATTTATTGGGGTTCTTTGAAATTGATTGTTTTATCTTAGGATGCCTCTGATACGGACTAATCTATACTAATTATTGAAGATTTACAGGGGAAATATAACGAAAAAAGGATGTATAGTGATATCCGCTGATAATTTTAGGATTTATAATAGCTATTTGGGAAAGGCTGTTTCAACATATTTTTACATTATTTATAATAAATAGCATTTATACAACATTATTTCCCATAAATCATTATATAGCTTTAATGTAATATTTATAATCGCCTTAATGTAAAATTTTTGTATATCACAATAAAATCATAGAATGTGAATATATAATATAATTCCAAAGGATGTTAATATTATGTAAAATTTATAACAAAATCTTGATTTTTCATAGCAAGTATGATATAATAGTGTGAAAAAATCCGCACGCCGATCGTCTTTTGGTGTGGCATACGGCCATGATATACGAAGGCGGAGGAAACAACCAAAAGGAGAAGAAAAAATGTCAGTTATTTCAATTAAGCAGCTGCTTGAAGCGGGTGTCCATTTCGGACACCACACAAGAAGATGGAATCCTAAAATGCAGGAGTACATTTTCACGGAGAGAAACGGTATATATATCATCGATCTCCAGAAGACGGTAAAGAAATTTGAGGAAGCGTATATGTTTATGCGCGACGTGTCCGCGGAGAACGGTACGGCTCTGTTTATAGGAACAAAGAAGCAGGCGGCGGACGCTATCAAGGACGAGGCGCATCGCTGCGGCATGTATTATGTAAACAGCCGTTGGCCGGGCGGTATGCTTACAAACTTCAAGACCATAAAAAAGAGTATCGCCCGTCTGCATCAGATAGAGCAGATGGAGGCGGACGGAGTTTTCGACGCGCTCACAAAGAAGGAAGTTTCAAAGCTTCTTAAGGAGAAATCGGATCTTGAGAGAGATTACGGCGGAATCAAAACAATGGAAAGACTTCCGTCGGTAGTATTCATTGTTGACCCGCGCAAGGAAAAGAACGCTGTCGCTGAGGCGAAGAAGCTCGGCATACCGGTAATCGCTATAGTTGATACGAACTGCGATCCTGATGACGCGGACTACGTGATCCCGGGTAACGACGACGCTATCCGCGCTATAAAGCTTATCACGTCAGTACTTGCGGACGCTGTTATAGAGGGCAAGCAGGGGGAGCAGCTTGAGGACGCGGAGACCGAGGCCGTCTCGGAAAAGGAAGCTTCTGAGGCCGAAGAGGACGCAAAGGAAGCGGTCGAGGCAGAGGGCTGATGCTGTAAAAATCGCGTTGGCATAAAACGTCGGGGAAAGGACGACAAATAGAAAGAAAGCGCCGTCCTTAATAAAGAGTGAATATAATCGAAAGGAATTAGAATAATGGCAGTTATAACAGCAAAAATGGTCGCCGAGCTGAGATCAATGACGGGCTGCGGCATGATGGATTGTAAAAAGGCGCTGGTCGATGCGGACGGAAATTTTGAAGAGGCGGTAAAGCTGCTCCGTGAAAAGGGTCTTGCGAAGGCTGAGGCTAAGCAGTCGAGAATAGCGGCTGAGGGTCTGGTGGATATTATGATCTCGGAAGACGGTAAGACTGCGGTCATGATGGAGGTCAATACGGAAACGGATTTCGTAGCCAAAAACGAAAAGTTCCAAGGCTATGTCAAAGGGCTTCTCAGAACTGTGCTCGCGAACAGACCCGCTGATGTGGAGGCGCTCATGAGCTGCAAGTATGACGGCTCCGAGGATACCGTTGAGGTCACACTGAAGGAGCAGACATTTATAATAGGTGAGAAGCTCAGTATTCGCCGTTTTGTTATAAGAGAAGGTATAATGTCCACGTATATCCACGGCAAGGGCAGCATGGGAGTTATAATTAATTTCGATGCTGACGACGCGGCTGTGAATAATCCCGGCTTTGCGGAATATTCAAAGAATGTCGCTCTCCAGCTTGCGGCAAACCCCTGCGAGTATATTGATAAAAGCAGTGTGCCGCAGTCGGTGCTGGACGCGGAGCTTGAGATCGTACTGACTCAGATCAAAAATGATCCTAAGAACGCATCAAAGCCTGAGCAGGTGCTTCAGAAAATGGCGGCGGGCAAGATGGGCAAGTACTATGAGGAGCACTGCCTGCTTGAGCAGAGATATGTAAAGGACGACGCTCTGACAGTAGCTCAGTATACAGAAGCATGCGCCAAGGAATTCGGCGGAAGCATAAAAATAACGGGATTCGTTCATTATACGAAGGGCGAGGGTCTTGAAAAGAGAGAGGACAACTTCGCGGAAGAGATCGCGAAGATGGTTAAATAATTCAGGACAGCGCTGAAGAGTGTTTTGCTTTCACCATGTATCGGTAAGTTTTTTCATATTTATAATCAGTAAATATAGAAACGGGGCTGTCTCACTGGGGCAGTCCCGTTTGTGTATGGGAAATAAAGGCGAAAAGAGAAACGGTCATTATTTAACATTCTTAGGATTAGCGTGAAAAATATATTACATCGCATCAGAATGCGGCTGGTTTTACGCATAAATTTATTTGTGGGGCAAAGCACGAAAATTATTCATATCTATTTGAGTCGCCAAAGGCGACATGAGGTGATTAAAATTAAATGTGTCCTCCGAAAGTATCAATTATCACAAATTCCACTTGTTTTCTCCGTATAGGGGATGTTATGTTTGCGTAATATCTGATATTCTTTAATTATAAATGAATGGAGTTGTTGAAAATGAACCAGATAGTTATCGGTAAATTTATTGCACAAAAAAGAAAAGAGCAGAATTTGACACAGGAGCAGTTGGCGGAAAGACTCGGGGTATCTAATAAAACCGTTTCAAAATGGGAGACCGGAAAATGTATGCCGGACTATGCTGTAGTAAAAAGTCTGTGTGAAGAACTACGGATCACGGTTGCGGAATTAATGGACGGTAAGGAAGCAGAAGAAAAAAGCGTTCAGACATGTAATGATGAACAAATAATGGAACTGTTAAGACGCACACAGGAATTAGAGAAGCAGAAAAAGCTGTTGTATGGAATAATGTTAATAGTAATGGGTATCGCGTTACTGGCGCTTTCGCATACAATAGGCGGCTCTGATATGAAAGATTTTGTTTCGGGGGTAATTTTAGGGTTATCTATTGGAGAAATGTTAGTTGGCATTTATGTGATAGGAAGAGGTCTGGCTGAAATATAAATTATTGTTCTGGGTCGTATTTCAGGTCTTAAAATGTAAAAGAGGGTGCTTCACAGCTGAAGCAGCTTGGATAAGCATAACAAAAAACAAGGTCAAAACAGTTGATTGATCTTGTTTTTTTGTTGATTTTTATAAGCATTTGGGCGATTTCACGCTTCCCCATCCTTTATTTCGGAAATTCAGTGCAGCGCCATGCACATTCCGGTATTCCGAGACGGGGATGTTTCTTCCCGTCTATTACACCTTTTAAAGAGAAGTTTTGGGAAGATTGTAAGAAACCGTTTTTCAAAAGGGTTTCTTACAGAAAATGAACGCGACGATTTTATATTTTCCCGTACGCCCCTACCATCATGTGAGTAAGCGCCTTAGCTTCATCAATACCGCAGCCGGGGAGAATTTTTCCGGTCAGGAACTGCTCGATAGGAAGCGGCAGCTCCTTGCACATAGGTACGCTTTCGGTCTTTCCTCCTGTGGCAAGCGTACATTTTACTACCTCGTTTCCGCTGTAGCGGACAAAGCCGTTTTCTCCGCAGACCTCAAGCGTCATTGGATAGCAGTTTGAGACAAACCCGGTTTCGTTTACGGCAATGCATCCGTTTTTGTAGGTCATTACCGTTACCGCGTTGTCCTCGACCTTATCTGGATTTATCTTTACTGCCTGTTCATCCTCGCAGGCAAGCGTAAATGCGGACGAGTACTTTTCGGGCGCGCCGAGAAGCCAGTCGATTAGATACATACCGTGCGCTCCAAGGTCGATCATCGCACCCCCTCCGCATTGTTTTCTGTTATAGAAGTGTGGGGGAAGCCAGTGGGCGATGCTTCCTGAATGGCAGTTGCGGAATCTTACATAATTGATTTTGCCAAGCTCTCCGCTGTCGCAGACTTTTTTAACGGTGAGGGGACCGGGGCGATATTTCTGGAGCAGTGAGATGACAAGATCTACTCCGTTTCTTTTTACGGCTTCTTCAATCTTAAGGCAGTCCTCGTCGGAGAGCGCGAGAACCTTTTCGGTAAATATGCTCTTTTTTGCGTCGGCTATTCTGAGCATATAATCGATATGGGTGTCGGTGGAGGTGCATACTATGACGCCGTCCGCGTCGCTTTCAAGAAGCTCGTCAAAGCTTGAAAACTCTTTTACTCCGTTCTGAACGCAGAAATTCTTTCTTTTTTCCTCATCTTCGTCGTATACTCCTACAACTTCAGACATAGCGACGGCTTTTTTAAAATAGTCGGGAGCATGGACATGCCAAAGACCGCATATAGCTGTTTTCATTTAGCGGGTTCCTTTCTTAGTTAATTATAGATTGTTAAAGGATATGCTGTAGCGATTATAACATATATAATTTTGTAATTCCATATATCTTTGTTAATTTTTGCTCACGCGTAAATAATAAAATAGCAAACAGGCTGTCTCGGATCGGGCAGGGGAAGGCGGATAAATAAATATTATTTAAATAATACTTAAATAAACGTAAAAGGTCTTGAAATTTTGCGAATGATATATTATAATATATAATGGTTTAATTTAGAATAAATGTAAACGTGAAGCTTAAAGAAAGGTACGGCGGGTAAAATGGATAAACCTGTTTACGGGAGAGTACTGCTCAAGCTGTCCGGGGAGGCGCTGGCAGAGGGAGCGGAAGGCCTTTATAACTACTCGTTTCTTGATAAGATCAGTGAAACGATAAAAAAATGTCTTGAAATGAAGGTGGAGATCGCGTTAGTTATCGGAGGCGGAAACATCTGGCGCGGAAGACAGGGCGGCGGAATGGACAGAGTAAGAGCGGACAGAATGGGAATGCTTGCTACGGTCATGAATTCCATCGCGCTGCAGGACAGTCTTATCTCGGCGGGAGTCGACGCGAGGATAATGACCGCGGTCGCTATCCAGGGGGTCGCCGAAACATTTTCGAGAGACGAGGCTGTAAGGAATCTGAAAAAAGGACGAGTGGTAATATTTGGCGCCGGAACCGGGCATCCGTATTTTACCACGGATACCACCGCGCTGCTCAGAGCGGCGGAGATAGGGGCGGATATATCTCTTTTTGCTAAAAATATAGACGGGGTATATACGGCGGATCCCAAAAAGGATCCGGAGGCAAAGAAACTCGATACGATCACATATGATGAGATCATCAGAAGCAGACTAAAAGTCATAGATATGACGGCGACTGCATTCGCCATGGAAAATAAAATGAACATACTGCTTTTCGGGCTTGCCGATCCGGATAATATACTGCGAGCGGTGGCAGGTGAAAAGACAGGTACGCTGCTTACATGTTGAATAATATTATTTTTTCATGAAAGGAAACAAAACCATGAAGATCAACACTAAAGAATATGAAGAAAAAATGCAGAAATCCCTTAAAGGACTTGAGAGCGAGCTTTCGGCCGTCAGAGCGGGGAGGGCAAATCCTGCCGTTCTTGACAGGATAACAGTAGATTACTACGGCTCGCCCACACAGATAAGCGGGGTAGCTTCGGTGTCGGTGACGGACGCAAGGACTATCGCCATAAATCCGTGGGATATGTCACTTCTCAAGAATATAGAGAAGGCTATTCAGGCCTCGGATCTCGGGATTGCGCCGCAGAATGACGGAAAGACTATTCGTCTGACATTTCCGCCGCTTACCGAGGACAGGAGAAAGGAGCTTGCAAAGCAGGTTCAGAAGATGGCTGAGGAGGCTAAGGTCGCGGTCAGGAATATCCGCAGAGAGGCGAACGATAAATGCAAGGATATGAAGAAAAAGAACGAAATGACCGAGGATGAGCTGAAAGCGTCTGAAAAATCCGTGCAGGATCTGACAGACAAATATATAAAGCTGATCGAGACTGCGGGCGCGGATAAGGAAAAGGAGATCATGTCCGTCTGACGGTAAAAAATACACAAGCCGATCCGAAAGCGAGGAAATTTGTTTTGTCAAACTCACCGGTATATGACGGTAACGGAAAACTGATAAAAGTAGGCGACGACCTGCGGCACATAGCGTTTATAATGGACGGGAACGGAAGGTGGGCAAAGGCCCGCGGAAGGTCCCGTGCATACGGTCACACTGAGGGAGCTAAGGTCTTTGAAAAGATTGTAGACTATTGCGGAAAGATAGGTATTAAATACGTTACCGTTTATGCCTTCTCAACGGAAAACTGGAAAAGACCCAAGCGAGAGGTAGATAAAATAATGTCCCTTCTCGAAAGGTATATTGAGAGGCTTTTTGAGAGGTATTCCGAATACGATGTCAGGGTAAAGTTTATCGGGACCAAAGACGGTCTTTCCGAGAAACTGATAGAAAAAATGGAAAGAGCGGAAAAAGTGACGGAAAAAAATCCCCGTATACTGAATATTGCCCTGAATTACGGAAGCCGCGAGGAAATTGTTTCGGCGTTTAACCGGCTTATACAAAAAGGATATGTAAATATCACCGAAGAGGATATACAGAAAGAGCTATACACGGCGTCCTGTCCTGATCCGGATCTTATAGTCAGAACGGCGGGCGAGGAAAGGCTGTCAAATTTTCTTTTGTGGCAGGCGGCATATTCGGAGCTGTATTTTACCGATACGCTCTGGCCTGATCTCGCCGCTGAGGATGTTGAGAGGGCTGTTTCGGAGTATTACCGCAGAACGAGACGCTACGGCGGACTTTAATAACAGCTTTTATGCGAGGATGTGATATTTGTGCTTAAAAGGATAATAACCGGCGTGGTAGGTATTGCCGTACTGCTTCCGTTTATAATTTTTTCGGATACATGGGCGCTTGTGGTAATGACGTCGGTGATGTCAGTCTTCGCGGTATGCGAGGTTTTACGCTGTACGGAACAGATAAAGCGATGGCCGGTAACGGTAATGTCGGTGGGGGTATGTCTGACCGCGCAGATACTTCCGCGGTTAATGGAAAGCGATATTTATACCACGGTCATGCTGTTGGTCTATATAGCCTTTGCCGTTATACTTATGACGCTGGCGGTTTTCTCAAAGGGGAATTTCAAGCTTATGGAAGCAACCCAGATCGCCGTTATGGTCATGTACATCAGCTTTGGCTTTTCGGCGCTGATACTGCTGCGCGATCTTGAGTCAGGCCTTGCGCTTATGCTTTTCGCATTTCTCGTTCCGTGGGTGTGCGATGCTATGGCATATTTTGTAGGCGTATTTTTCGGAAAGCATAAGATGATACCGGACGTCAGTCCTAAAAAGACCGTGGAGGGAGCCGTCGGCGGGATCATAGGAGGATTACTGATAACCGTCATATTCGGAGTGGTCATGCAGTTCGCTTTTGATATGGATACGCACTATCCTATGCTTATCGTGCTCGCGTTGGTTGCGTGTCTGGTAAGTCAGTGGGGGGATCTTATAGCTTCGCTGCTTAAGAGGGAGTACGGTGTGAAGGATTACGGAAAGCTTTTCCCGGGACACGGAGGAGTAATGGATCGATTTGATTCTATTATCGCCGTATCCACATTTATGTATATCGTATGCAGAAGCTTTGCGGGAGTATCGCTTTTCTGAAAGACCCGTGCCCCTGCCTTCTGTGCATGTTCCCGATATGATAGTCGGAAGAAAGGAATAGTTCATATAAATGAAACTGGCTGTTTTGGGGGCAACCGGATCCGTCGGGACTCAGGCTCTCGACGTGGCTCGTAAAATTGGCTGTAAAATCAGCGCGATAAGCTGTAATTCGGATATAAAAAAAGCAGAGCTCGCGGTCAGAGAGTTTGGCGCCGAGCTTTGCGCGGTGGAAAATGAGCGAGCCGCAAGCGAGCTGAAAGCGGCGTTAAAGGATACGGGCTGTAGGGTTATTGCAGGAGAAGGAGCGGCGGCAAGGCTTGCCGCCGAGTGTAAGGCCGATACGGTACTGAACGCCATTACGGGTATCGCCGGACTGATGCCTACTGTCAAAGCGCTTGAGTGCGGGAAAAGACTTGCGCTTGCGAATAAAGAGAGTCTGGTTGCTGCCGGAGCGTATGTTATGGCTCTGGCGGGGGAAAATAATACGGAGATATTGCCGGTAGACAGCGAGCACTGCGCGATATGGCAGTCGCTGAGAGCCGGGAAAAGCTCGGAAGTAAAGCGTTTGATCCTGACAGCGTCCGGCGGACCTTTTTTCGGATATGCGCGGAGCGACCTTGAAAATGTAACTCCTGAGCAGGCTATTAAGCATCCGACCTGGAGTATGGGGACAAGGATCACTGTGGACAGCGCTACGCTTATGAATAAGGGCTTTGAGGTCATTGAGGCGGCATGGCTTTTCGGTATGAACGCGGACAAAATAGATGTTATAGTCCATCGCGAAAGCATAATTCACTCGATGGTGGAATATATAGATAATACGGTCATCGCGCAGATGAGTGTTCCGGATATGAGGACCTGTATACAGTACGCGCTTACCTGCCCGGAGCGCCGGGAGGGAATGACGGAGCCTCTTGATTTAGTTAAAGTCGGTTCTCTGAGTTTTTACAAGCCTGACAGAGAAGCTTTTCCTCTGCTCAGCTTAGCTGAGAGGATCTGCGGGATCGGCGGAAGCTACGGCGCCGCGCTAAACGGTGCGGACGAGGAAGCGGTCAGGCTTTTTCTTATGGGGAAGATCGCTCTTCCGCGGTTATTTGAAGCAGTGGAGGAAGCTACGCTTGTCTGCGGGTGCGAAGATACCGGAATAGACGCCGTTTTTGAATCGGACAGACAGGCGCGGGCGTTCATACACGATAAGTACGGCATAAACTGAACACTTTGATTAGAATGAACGGCAAAGTTTAAAGACAGTTCAGACGGAAAAGCTTTCATATACCGTTTTGTTCCTTTGCCGGCTCAAACGCGGTGATATTATCGTGATACCGGAAAAAATTCCGAAAAAGGCATGGTATATTTATGGAAATATTTTGGATATTTATTCTTACAGTACTGATCTTTGGCGTGCTCATAGCGGTACATGAGCTTGGTCATTTTCTTGCGGCAAGGCTTTTTAAGGTAAAGGTAAACGAGTTTGCGATAGGTATGGGACCGAAGCTGTTTGCGCATAAAAGCAAGAAAAGCGGTACTCTGTACACAATCAGGCTGTTTCCGATCGGAGGATACAACAGTATCGAGGGAGAGGACGGAGATTCTCAGGAGGCGGGCGCGTTTTGTTCAAAGCCGGTGTGGCAGAGAATGATTATAATACTTGCCGGGGGAATTATGAATCTCTTAACGGGTATAATCATAATGGCAGTACTTGTTTTAGGAAGCAAGCAGTATGTTTCAAATCAGATAGACGTTTTTTTCATGAAGGACGAGAACGGAAATTATGTTACCGAGTACGAAGGGCTGAGATCAGGGGATATTATACTCAAGATCAACAACGACAGAGTGCATATAGCGGAAGAGGTCTCATACAGTATTTTTAATCAGGGATACGTTCCGGTTGACGTCACGGTAGAACGCGACGGTGTTGTAATGGTTATAGAGGACGTAAGCTTTCCGGTAGAAAATGAAAGCGGTATATATTACGGGGTGCGGAATTTTTATTTTAATACCGAGCCGAAAAATTTTATAAACACCGTAAAGCATACCTTTTACGGAAGCTTCAATTCGGTGGTACAGGTTTTTGATTCCATAAAAGGGCTTGTAATGGGAAAGTACAGCGTCGACCAGCTTTCCGGTCCTATAGGAGTTGGCGGCGCGATAGGAAAGGCGGCCAAAATGGGCGCGGATACGGTGCTTAATCTTGTTGTTCTGCTTTCCATGAATTTGGGGATTTTTAACCTGCTTCCGTTGCCGGCGCTCGACGGAGGACGATTTGTATTTCTGGTTATTGAGGCAATCAGAAGAAAACCGGTACCTTCCGCGATCGAAGCGAGTATCCATTCCGTTGGAATGATATTGCTGTTGGCGCTTGCGGTTTTTGTGGCTTTCAAGGATATAGTAAGACTGCTGTAGTGAAGGTAACGGTTGATTTCATATGGTTTTACTGTTTTCAGCCCCCTGAAAAGGGCGTTTGCCGCCGTGAGACATTGCTCCGCCAAGGCGGAATGATAGTTAATGATAAATATTAGAATGGCTGTCACAACGTACGGAAATATGCGTATTAAATCAGATAAGCAGGTATTTCCGTATTTTGAGGCAGCCCTAACATTTTTAAAATGAACAGGGAAAGGACGTAAATGTATTTTTTATGCTTCGTAAAAGAAGGAAGACAAAGCAGGTAAAAGTCGGCAGCCTTACAATCGGAAGCGATAATCCCGTGTACATACAGTCTATGGCAAACACTCCGGCGTCCGATATAGATGGCGGGGTGCGGCAAGCGCTTTTGATGCAGGGCGCGGGATGTGAAATATTCAGGTTTGCCGTACCTGATACGCGGGCAGTGGGTATATTTGAGGCCGCAAAGGCCAACGGAGTGAATATGCCGCTGGTGGCGGATATACATTTTGATTACCGGCTGGCGATCGAATGCGCCTATGCCGGAGCTGATAAGATACGGATAAATCCCGGGAACATAGGGAGCGAAGATAGGATAAAAGAGGTAGTCCGCGTCTGCAGAGAAAAGAGGATACCGATCAGGATTGGGGTGAATTCCGGTTCGCTTGAGAAGGAGATATTGGCGAAATACGGTTCGCCTTCTCCTGAGGCTTTGGCGGAAAGCGCTCTGTATCATGTCTCTCTGCTAGAAAAGTTCGATTTTTACGATACGGTAATCTCCATAAAAGCATCTTCTCCGTCGGCAATGATAATGGCAAACAGGATACTGGCGGAAAAATGCGATTATCCGCTCCATATAGGAGTGACGGAAGCGGGAAGCGCGTTTACGGGAACAATCAAAAGCGCTGTCGGCATCGGATCACTGCTGTGCGACGGAATAGGTGATACAATAAGGGTCTCGCTTACCGCATCACCGGAAAAGGAAATAGAGGCGGCGCGCGCCATTCTTGACGCTTCAGGATGTGGGAGAGGCGGAGTCAGTCTGGTATCCTGTCCGACGTGCGGCAGGACAAACATTGACCTGATCTCGCTGGTAAACGAATTTGAGATCAGAAAAAGCGAGATAAAGACAGAGCGCCCGATAACCGTTGCTATAATGGGCTGCGCGGTGAACGGTCCGGGAGAAGCGAGAGAAGCGGATATAGGAATAGCGGGAGGGAGAGGCGAGGCATTGCTTTTCAAAAAAGGCGTTATAGTCGGTAAGCTTCCCGAAAATGCGATCATCGACGCTTTAATTGAAGAAATAAACCGGCTCTAACCGGTTTACGGTCAGAAGAAAAATAACGGAATATGCTGAGGTCGGATTTATTGGCAAACAGAGTTCAATAAATACCAGGCAAAAAGGAACGGTCAAAAGGGTATGGCAAATAAAACACTCGGCGAACTGCTATCGAGATATAATCCGGACGGTATACAGAGAGATATAATAACGTCGGCGTCTGCGTATAAATGCAGGGTGGATAAACAGCATAAGCTTATGGAGCTTACGGTAGATCTTCCGCGTATTTATTTTAAGCAGGATATAAGAAGTCTTGAGGATGAGATAAAGAAGGCTTACGAACTGAATTACGTTCATGTTATAACTCATTACGGACGCGATCTGTTCAGGGATGACTGCGTCGATGAGATGCTCCAGGAGCTTCAGTACAGAGGAGCGGTCGCGAAAGGCTTTTTTTATGACTATGATTACACGGTGGATAATACAAATAAAACGATTGATATAAAAATTGGTTTTTCAAACGGCGGAATAGACCTTATGTATTCCGACAATACACATATTATTGCCTCTCAGATACTGCGCGACGAATACGATGTGGATTATACGGTGAACATCATAAGAGACGAAAAGAAGGCGGAAAAGCTGGAGCAGCTGGCAAGAGAGAACCGGAGAAAAGCGGACGAGCTTCTGCCAAAGGTCTCCGCCGTGACTCAGCCGTCAGCGTCTGTAATGAAGGAAAGATTGGGAGTCAGATATATAGATGAAAATACCGTGCGAAGCGGAAGGATGGAATTTGACATAAGCTCGCCCGAGGTTATTTACGGAGACGCTTTTGAATTAAAGGATATATCCGTGATGGCGGACATACGAGAGGCGGACGAGGTTAAAAGAGTATTGCTCGGCAGAATATTCGGAGCCGAGGTAAAGGAAATAAACCGAGGTAAAAGGGTAATTCTTACATTTTGCATTACCGATAACGAGGCTTCAGTGCCATGCAAGATGGTGCTTGACACGGTTACGGGAATGAAGCTTTACGAAACGCTCTCCTCGTGCCCGGACGGAGCCGTGTGCGGGGCAATGACAAACGACAAGTTTTCGGAGTTCAATGAATTTCAGGTGTTTTCGATATGCGGACTGAAAACCAATCCCATACGTATGGATCACGCCGAAAAGAAACGGGTGGAGCTTCATCTTCATACCCAGCTGTCACAGATGGACGCGGTTATAGAACCATCGAAGATAATAAAGCTGGCTAAGAGCTGGGGACATCCGGCAATAGCGATAACCGACCATTCCAGCGTTCAGGGCTTTCCTCCCGCAATGTCCGCATGGAAGAAGATAGGAAAGGGAATAAAGATACTTTACGGTGTGGAGGCATATCTGGTTGACGATACGGCCAAGGCGGTGTTCGGAGACAAGGAATGCGGTTTTGACGACGAATATGTTGTGTTTGACATAGAAACTACAGGGCTTTCCTCCGTTACCGACAAAATAATAGAGATCGGAGCGGTCATATGCAGAAAAGGTGAGATACTCGATCGTTTCGACACATTTGTCGATCCGGGTACGCCGATCCCGGCGGAGATAACCGAGCTTACCTCGATCACCGACGAAATGGTGAGAGGCGCGCCGAAAATAAAGCAGGCGCTTATGGAGTTTCTTGAATTCTGCGGCGACAGAGCCGCGGTAGCTCATAACGCTTCCTTTGATACCGGATTTATTCGTACGGCATGTAAGGAAAACGGGCTGGAATTCAGAAATACATATATAGATACTCTCGCTATGTCCCGGTTTGCCAACACCGACCTGAAGCGTCATAATCTTGACGCGCTCAAGGAATATTTTGATCTCGAGGATTTCCATCATCACAGGGCGTGCGACGATGCTGAGATCACCGCGAAGATACTCACTAAAATGTTTGAAAAGCTGCGTGAGGACGGTATCACGGATGTTGCCTCCATGTCCTCAGCCATGTCAGACAGGGTGGACCCCAAAAAGATAAAACAGGTATACCATATAATACTTTTAGCAAAAAATAATATAGGTCTGAAAAATCTGTATAAAATAGTCTCAAAAAGTTATATAGATTATTTTTACTATAACGCGAGAGTTCCGAAAACCCTGCTGAGCGAATACAGGGAGGGAATTATCGTAGGCTCGGCATGCGAAGCGGGGGAGCTGTTCCAGGCGGTAAAGGATAACCGTCCTGACGAAGAGATAAAAAAGATAGCGGAGTTTTATGATTATCTTGAGATACAGCCCCTCTGCAACAACGCGTTCATGATAGACAGGAGCGACGGTACACGTGTCGGGCGCGTGGGCGATTACAGCGCCCCGGAGTTTGAAACACTGCGAAATTTCAACCGCAGAATAGTAGCGCTTGGTGAGGAGCTGGGAAAACCGGTCTGCGCGACCTGCGACGCGCATTTTATAAATCCTGAGGATGAAATATACCGTCAGGTATTGCTTCACGGAAAGTATTCGGACGCTGATCGCGATACGGGGCTATATTTCCGTACGACAGAGGAGATGCTCGAGGAATTTTCTTATCTTGGAGAGGAGAAAGCATACGAGGTAGTTGTAACAAACACCAACAAAATAGCGGATATGATACAGGACGGAATGCTCCCGATTCCCGACGGAAGCTTTACTCCGAAAATCGAGGGCGCTCCGGAGGAGCTGCAGGAGATTTGCTGGAAGCGCGCGCACGATTGGTACGGTGATCCGCTTCCGCAGCTGGTTGAGGACAGGCTTAACAGGGAGCTTAAGCCCATAATCGAAAACGGATTCGCGGTGCTTTATATGATAGCCCAGAAGCTGATTGCCAACAGCGAGAGCAAGGGATATCTTGTCGGCTCGCGGGGTTCTGTCGGCTCCTCTTTTGTCGCTACTATGGCGGGAGTTTCGGAGGTGAATCCGCTTCCGCCGCATTACCGTTGTCCGAAATGTAAAAAAAGCGAGTTCTTTCAGAACGGGGAATACGGCTCAGGCTTTGACCTGCCGGACAAAAACTGCCCGAACTGCGGGACGCGTTATATCTGCGACGGACATGAAATACCATTTGAGACCTTTCTTGGGTTCCACGGGGAAAAATCCCCGGATATAGACCTGAACTTTTCGGGGGACGTACAAGCCGACGCACATAAATACTGCGAGGTGCTTTTCGGAGCGGAAAACGTTTTCCGGGCGGGTACGCTCGGTTCTCTTGCCGATAAGACGGCTTTCGGGTTTGTAAAGAAATATATGGAGGAGACCGGTAAAAATCTGAATCGGGCGGAGGTGCAGAGGCTGGTAAACGGCTGTGTAGGGGTCAAAAGGACGACAGGACAGCACCCGGGCGGAATAGTCGTTATACCTCACGAGTACGAAATTTACGACTTTACCCCGGTACAGCATCCGGCGGACGATCCGAACTCGGATATAATTACGACTCACTTTGATTTTAATCATCTGCACGATACTATTTTAAAGCTTGACTGTCTGGGACACGATGTGCCGACCAAATACGTGTATATGGAGCGCTTTTCCGGCGTGAAGATAGCGGACGTCCCAATGAACGACCGCAAAGTATATGATCTTTTGCTGTCTCCTGAGCCTCTTGGGGTAACTCCCGAGGAGATAGACTCCGAGACGGGGACCTTTGGGCTGCCTGAGCTTGGGACAAGCTTTGTACGGCAGATGCTGATTGACGCGCAGCCAAAGACGTTTTCGGATCTTCTGCAGATATCCGGTCTTTCGCATGGTACGGGGGTTTGGCTTGGAAACGCAAAGGATCTGATAGCGAACGGCACCTGCACGATTTCCGAATGTGTCGGAACACGGGACTCAATAATGGTCTATCTTATCCACGCGGGGCTTGAACCGGAGGACGCTTTCGATATCATGGAAACGGTGCGGAAGAAAAACAAATTCCTGTCTGAAAAGCAGATCGCTATAATGAGAAGTCATAATGTCGCTGAATGGTATATAGACTCCTGTAACAAAATAGAGTACATGTTCCCGAAGGCTCACGCGGTGGCATATGATATATCGGCGATACGACTCGGATGGTATAAGATATATTATCCTATAGCGTTTTATGCCGCTATGTTTACCGTAGCGCCGGGAGGTTTTGACGCCGAGGTAGTCATGAAGGGTAAGGAATACGTAAGAGCACAGATAGAGGAGATAAACTCAAAGGGAAGAGAGGCTACTGCGGCGGAAAAGGATCTTATACCGATCTGGCAGTTGGTAGTCGAGTATTATGCCAGAGGGTTTTCCTTTCTCCCGGTAGATCTGTATAAATCAACCGCAAGGACCTTTATGCCGGAGGACGGACGGATCAGAATACCGTTTTCCATGCTTCCGGGGCTTGGTATCAAGGCGGCGGAGAGCCTTGCGGAGGTTGCCTCAGAGGGAAATATACTTTCTGTAGAGGAGCTTCAGCAAAGGAGCAAAATATCTCGCACGCACGTAGATATTCTGAGGCGCAACGGGGTTCTTGACGGTCTCAGTGAAACCAATCAGATCCGTTTCTTCTGACTTGGATTTTTATACGTAAAAGCCGCTGGTATAAACATAGTAAGAAGCGACGGGAAAACAGCGATTCATTGATAATTCCGGCATAAAATCCGGAAAATATTGTTACAATGAATCGCTGTTTTCATCATATTTTGTTCAGCTAAGCAGAGAAAAAGGCAGCCGATTTTTTTCGGTCGGACTTCAACTACTGTCGGGAGAAAAGAAGGAAATTCCCGGCTTTGTAAAAGAAAAAACACCCCAAACGGAGTGTAAATATCGGTATGGCGGCGGGGAACGATCCCCGCTTTACAATCACCCATGTATGAATATAGGGTACGCCATCTTTGCAAGCAACGGATACGGTCGTTCATACGCAATTACCGTTGACAGCCTGGCGTTCGTGAGACGATTCGAACGTCCGACACCCAACTTAGGAGGTTGGTGCTCTATCCTGCTGAGCTACACGAACATAAGCTTCTATATTATAGCACATCTTTACTGTTTTTGCAAGTGCTTTGCGGAAATTTTTTAAAAAAATTCATTGATTGATCCGACAGTATTTTACTTGACAAGCTTTATACTTTATGATAAAATAATAAAAATGAAGCTGCTTGATAATTTACGCTCAGATTTAATGACGGAAAGGAGGTATCACAGTGGCAGAAAAAAAATCAGGTAAAAAAGTTATCGCTCAGAATCGTAAAGCCTATCACGACTATTTTGTCGATGAGACATATGAAGCGGGTATAGAGCTTTTCGGCACTGAGGTCAAGAGCGTTCGCGCGGGAAATGTAAATCTAAAGGACTCTTACTGTATTATAGACGCGGGTGAAATGTACGCCACGGGAATACACATCAGTCCGTATGAGAAAGGAAATATTTTCAACCGCGAACCCTTGCGTGACAGAAAGCTTCTCATGCACAAGCGGGAAATAATGAAGCTGCATGGTCTTATATCGCAAAAGGGGTTTACTCTGATACCGCTCTCATTTTATTTCAGCGGCTCTCACGTAAAGGTTGAGCTTGGTCTTTGCCGAGGGAAAAAGCTGTACGATAAACGTGAGGACGACGCCCGTAAGCAGGCTGACAGAGATATTGAAAGATACCGTAAGGGCAAAATGGGAAAAGAATACTGATATCCAGGATTATCTACGTAAAACCAAAGAGTGTATAAACTAAAATAAAAATCAACCAGATTCCCGGGCTTTGTGCCGAAGGGAATTTGGTTGGTTTTTTATTGATGATTTACAAGCGTGGTTTTAGAAAACTGACTGTTATTGTACATCGTCTGTAAAGACCGGTTCCTCCTCTTGCTCATCATCCTTGGAAGCGTAAGGGTCGACCATAATTTGCTTGATCTTAGGCCAAGAAGCGTACGAGCCTATATACGCGCAGTATCCGTAAAGAACGATTAAAGGAAGCATAACTCCGAGCGGCGTTATTAGAATAATAAGATAATAATCGAGCAGCAGTAACAGTGCTATACCCAAAAACGCGAGCAGATTTCGCTTTAGTCCGAGCGCTGAGAATATAAACGAGTTTTTAATCACTTTAAAAAGCGAAAGATCAAAGGTTATAATAAGGTTGTATATATAAAATCTCATTATTGAATATATGATTGCCAGAAGAACCGAGGCATAGAACATAAGAGACGCGGTATATCCGCCCATATTGAAGAAAAAGAACGCCATATCATACGCTAACAGGATTATTATAACAAGGTCTATTATACCCATAATAAAGCCCTGACGAAGGTTCCTTTTTATCGCGTAGAAAAAATCATGACGGATAAATACCGGATCGCCTTTTATTAAATTTCTGAGAATGTAGGTCGTTCCGATGTTGGCAAAGCCGAAGGTGAATATCATAAGCCCCCCGAGAGCGTACATGACGAGCGTCGCGGTCGTGGTGATGGACATCACTCCCTGTACGCCATGCACTCCGTAAAGCGCCGCGTTCACGGGATCCACACCATTCTGTATCGTGCCGAAAAGTACGGAATACATTGACGACGCGGGAGCGGATATAGAATCGTTGAGCAATCCGGAAAAGGCTAATAATATAAACCACATCGGGAAATTCGCGACCAGAAAAATCAGATTTACCGAGGTGATCTTTCCCATATGCCACCAGGACAGCTTGAAAAAGTTTTTAAAGTTTCTCGGAAGCTCATCCTTTTTTGAGACTCCCTTTCCCGCGAGCGGGTCTTTATGAAACAGATCGTACAGTGTCGGGATTTTTTTTCCGTTCAGTTTTGCCATTTAATATACCCGAGCCTTTCATAAATAAATTTCATTATTTGACAGTTTTTCAATACAAAGCAATTTGACAGAGCTTAAAAAGAGGCTTCGGCCGAAAGCTCCTCCGCGCGTTTTGTACACGCCTTCATCGCCTCAGAAATCATTTTGTCAAGTCCGCAGTTATAAAATACCTGCATCGCGCATTCCGTAGTCCCCTTTGGGGATGTGACCATTTTCACAAGCTCGGCCGGAGTTTTGTCGGAGCGTTCAAGCATCTCCGCTGAGCCCTTTACCATAGCGCATATCATTTTCAGCATTTCCGGGCTGCTTAGCCCCTGCGATGCGGCTTCACGGCATATACAGTCGATTATATAGTAAATATACGCCGGAGCGCTTGATGTAACCGCTATAACGCTGTTCATTTTGTCCTCGGGAAGCTCAAACGCCTCTCCTATAGAGGAAAACATTTCGAATATCTCGTTATACGCCTCGTCTGAGACAAGACGGTTTCTTGAGACCGCGGTGACTCCTTTACCTATAAGCGCCGGAGTATTCGGCATTGTGCGTATCACAGCGACCTCCCTTCCGAGTCCGCGGCAAATAGACTCGCAGCTAACTCCCGCGGCAATGGATACAAAAGTTTTGCCGTCAAGAGCTACCCCGCTTTCTCTTATCTCAGCGGTTATTTCCTTAAAATTCTGAGGCTTTACCGCCAGAACTATATAATCCGCTTTCTCTACCGCGGCGGGAGCCGAGGGAGCCGTCTTTACTCTTCCGTTAAACTTTTCATACTGAGAGACGAGTTTATCATATACCGTAATATCCTTATCCGCGCTCATACCGCCTATGATCGCATACGCCATGTTACCGGCGCCTATAAAAGAATAGCGTTTCATTAATAGACCGATCCTTTCTCACGCCAAAGCGGCGTTCTAACCTTCTCCGGTGTTGCTTTGCGAACAACAGGCATACAGCAAAGCTGTTTAAACTCAGCGTCCGCCGGAGCACCGTACATACTTGCATTAATGATACCACTTATTTTTTAAAATTTCTACCCCATATTTAAAATTTTACAATTTAATAATTTAAATTTAGTAAAACTATAATATAATATCAGATAGACATACTGACTGTACTTAAAAGCGTGTCCCATGACGCTTATCTTGAAAGGATACAATTAAAAATGCTTCTGTTCTACATACGCCACGGAGATCCGGTATATTCGCCGGACAGCCTGACTCCTCTCGGATGCCGGCAGGCTGAGGCTGTCGCCAAAAGACTTTCTCTTTATGGATTAGATAAAATATTCGCCTCCACTTCGACAAGGGCTATGCAAACCGCTAAGCCTACTTGCGAGCTGTTGAAAAAGGAGCTGACGACCCTGGATTTCTGCAACGAAAACTACGCGTGGGAGCAGCTTACCGTAAAAAGCGCGGACGGACGCACAATGTGGGGATTCCAGGAGCCGGAATTTTCAGCGTTTCTTAACAGCCCGGAAATTCGCTCCCTCGGAGAAAACTGGCACACTCACCCGAGAATACAGAATACGGAAATGTATCGCGGTATTCAACGTATACGGACTGAGACATATGCGTTTCTCGCATCCCTCGGATATATTCATGAGGAGGGGAAGTATCGGTACCGCGTAGCCGATAAAAAATATGAGCGCGTAGCGCTTTTTGCTCATCAGGGCTTCGGACTCGCGTTTTTAAGCTGCCTGCTCGATATACCGTACCCGTTGTTCTGCACACATTTCGATATGGGACACAGCGCTATGAGCGTTATTGAATTTGCCGCACTTGACGGTTATTCCGTTCCGCGGGTGCTCCAGCTGTCATCGGATTCTCATCTTTACCGCGAGGGACTTCCTACAAAATACCAGAACAGGATTTATTTCTGATTTTCTGCAAGCTTATTCAGACCGAAAGGAATCAACATGCAACCCGCATACTATTTTTCAAGAAATCTTTCGCTTGAAACGGAAAGATTGCTTCTCCGAAAAATAATCCCATCCGACGCCCCGGATATGTACGATTACGCAAAACGACCGGAAACCTCCCGATATCTTCTTTGGTTTCCTCATTCCTCGCTTTCAGCTACGCTCGAGCTTATCCGGTATCTTCAGAAAGAATATTCCGCCGGTAAGTTTTTTGATCTTGGGGTTATATACAAGCCCACCGGCAAAATGATCGGTACGGCCGGCCTGACATCGTACGATGAAAAAAACCGCTGTGCCGAGCTGGGTTACGTTCTCAGCCCGGATTATTGGCATATGGGACTTGCGGCGGAGGCTCTCGAGGCTCTGATAAACTTCTCCTTCTGTGAGATAGGGGCGCATAGGGTGGAGGCAAGATATATTGAGGGGAACGAAAACTCACGCAGGGTAATGGAAAAATGCGGGATGAGGTTTGAGGGTATTGCCAGAGGGAAAATGTATGTAAAGGGCGCGTACCGTAATATCGGCTGCTGTTCACTGCTTGCCGAAGAATATTTCGCGGTCCCTCGTGTAAATCTGTACGGCTCGAAAAAGAAAACCGCTATTCTTGACCGCATTATTAACAGAATTAATAAAAATTAACAAAATAACGTTGAAATAATCGCGGCGTACAGCTACAATTATATTATTGTAATTCGCGGAAAGTACAGGTCATCGGGATGCTGCGGTAAAAGATGTATTATCCGTACTTTAAAGCGTTTATCAGGCACGATTGTTTTCGCACATGCGGAGATGCTTCTGAGCAGACTGCGCGGCTTTTCAGGATAAACGCACAAAACGCCGTTTTGACGGAAGAAAGGAATGGCCATAATTCATGAATATTTTTTCTTATTTGCTCGAGGGTGAGACCGCCGGAGCTGGGTACGGTTGGGTCAGCACGATAATAATGATCGTCCTGCTCGGGGCGGTAATGTATTTCTTTATGATCCGTCCTCAGAAAAAACAGGAGAAAAAAATTAACGAAATGCGCGATAACCTCCAGGTCGGCGACGAAATAACCACTATCGGAGGCGTCATCGGGAAAATAGTATCCATAAAGGACGAGACTATACTGATTGAGACCGGCCGCGACAAGGTGAAGATAAGATTTCTTAAAAGCGCGGTCAGAAGCGTTGACGTTAAGGCTGAGGACGCCGAATAATTTTTAAAAGGCTTCATATTTTTGTGATTTCCGGCATAGACTTTACTGGTAAATTCAGTCGGTCATGCTCCGACGTCGTACGGAAAGGAAAGGAACAAACTATGAAGCTATTATTTTTAAAGGAAACGCTGAAGGGACTGCTTTGCGCGCTGCTCGTATGGGGAGTCCTGCTTACGCTGTTTTCTCTTATCTCACTGAAGCTTGAGGATCCCGACAAATTGCTTGCGCTGTTTTCGAATATCGCGCTGTTTGCCGGCGCACTGATAGGAGGAAGAGTCGCCTCCCGTGATTCCGAAAACAAGCTTCTTACCGGACTCATTACCGGGTGCGCGATAATGCTCCCCGTCCTTCTTGTATCTCTTATTTTGTCGGATTGGGGTGCCGCCTCTCTTCTTCGTCTTGTTTTGACCGTAGTCGCGGCAATATTGGGCTCAGTCAGCAGACGCAGCGGCGACAGGGCTCCTTCCTCAGGTAAACGCAGAAAAGAGATAGCGAAAAAATACGGAGCCTACACAAAATAATCGCTGAGCACTGCCTGCGTCGGCATGATAAAAAATAAAGGAATGGTAAAAAAATGATACGCAAATTCAAGCTTTACGGCCGTTATTACGCCATAGACACATCAAGCCTTGCGGTACATAAGATCAGTGAGCTGCAGTACGATATGCTGAGATATCTTTCTCTCCCATTTGAAAGCTCGTTTCCGTCTGACCTGAGATATGATCTTGCGAAATACGAGTCCGAAAAGCTCTCAGAGGCTTATATGGAGCTTGCTTCCTTTAACCGGGACGGAGTTTTTCTGTCGGATTTCCCCCTGACTGTTCCCGACGTAAAAACCGATACGTTAACGGCGGATAATACGATAATGATAAGCGAGAGCAAATTCGTATTCGCTTCAGAGGTAATCAGGCTTGCCGACAGCGGGGTAAAGCTGATAAACGTAGCTGAGGACGTTGACTTCCCGGTAAAAAAGGAAGATTACGACATATTGTATGCCGAGTACGAACGCATAGCAAAAGAAATAATAAAACGCAAAACGGGGCGTGTGACAGGTGAGGTATTTACCTTTATTCCGTTTATACTCCCGTTCAGCACTGACAGCAAGGGCTGTATTCATATAGCTGACAGCTCTTTGCGCCCGATACTTGAGACCGAACCCGATAGCATTAAAGCAAAATGCGTCGAATGTGGGGTCGCGGCCTCGCTTTTGTAATATAAAAAAAGCTTTAAGGGGCTGTCGCAATAAGAGCCCCCAAAGAGCAAAAAAGCGGTTGATCTTTACCGAAAGGTATTGAACAACCGCTTGCTTTGTTGTATAATTGAATTACCAAAAACAAAATACAAGAAAG
>CALYAD010000043.1 GCA_944393415.1 uncultured Clostridia bacterium
ATCGGATGTGGATGCCATCGCTTCTCTTTTGAACAGGCGCCCACGTAAATCCCTGGGCTGGAGGTCTCCTGAAGAAGTTTTTTTCAAAAAATCTTTGCACTTGACTTGACAATTCGAGATAAAAAGGGTTCCTGAAACCTCCCAAAAACTTTTCTGGAAGGGAATGAGTAATTGGATTAGAGCAGGCGACTTTGTCACATCGCCGTCTACGACTTCTCCGGACTTCAGCGGAGCGCCGGGACGTGCGCCGCGTTTCTCTGAGCTTACAAAAAGCCGGAGGCGGAGATGAAACACCATGCCTGCTGAAATCAGAGATGCTCCTTTTTTAGTGAAGTTTTTGAAGTGAATTAAAAGGGGAAAGTTTTTATTATGTACACTATGAACAATAGTTTTGTATAAATATGGGTAAAATAAACAAATTTGAGAAAATATACAATAAATTTTAAAAAAGTATTGACTTCATTTTATTTTTGTGTTACTATATGGTCAGAATAAACGCAAAATAAAGGAGGGGATTAGCGTGAAAGATTAATTTGATCGCATCGGAATGCAGACGTTTTCACGCATAAATTTTCTAAAAAGCTAACCGCTTTTTGTTTTGCTCCGCAAAACACGAAAATTTTTCAAATTCTATTTTAGCCGCCTTTGGCGGCATGGAGGATTAATATGAACAGTGTAAAAAAATCAAGAGGTTTAAAAGTATTTGTAAGCATTTTCTTTGTTCTGACTTTTGTGATAAATTGTCTGCGTCTTGAGATTTGGGCTGACGATTTATTCCCGGCTTGCAGTCTGACTTCGTACGAAATGGTATTAGATAATGACTCAGAGATTAATAGTTTTTTGTATGATAAATATTCTGAATATGATGATGTCGTAATTACAGATGTAATTTATCATAATCCGTTAGATACAAATAATTATAGTCAAGCTACATTAAATGCGCAATATAATGTTTATAGTGATAAGCATCATAGTGGTATTATTCAAAATACTTGTTCAGAGGTGGCAATTGCGATAGTAAATGAATATATGTTAAGAAAGGGAATAGTATCATGGGATGGTACCAACAACGACATAGATTCTATTTTTTATCGTGTTTGCGGCGTAGCTAAGGATGAAGGCTGGGATAGGGATGGAACGACTGCAAGTAAGATTGATGATTATTTTACCGCTGCAATGGACTATTATTCGCCTAAATATAAAGGAGATTATTCTACATTATTAATGCACCAAAAATATATGGATTCATATTATGCGGGAATTCCTGTCATGGTTAGTATTCCGGGGCATACTATCTGTGGTGTCGGGATTCTTGAAAAAAATGTTACATATACCAAAAAAGGATTGTTCGGTAGCGAGTCTACCAAAACTGAGCTTGAAACCTTTTTGATTATAAATGATGGGTGGAGTGGTGAAAATGATGATAATTATATAAGATATACATATGTTTCATTTGAGTATGTAAACTCTATTGTTGTCCCAGTAAGGAAATAAATAAACGAAGTGTAGAGTGAAAGATTTTTCATCAGAGTATAGACAGTTTCACGCTTGAACGATAATCTAAATGATTTTTGTTTTGTTCTGTAAAATGCGAAAATTTTTCATATCTATTTGAGCCGCCTACGGCGGCATGGGTGATTATTATGAAAAAGCTGACTTATATAATATTAGGAATAGCCATTTCGGTACTTGCGGTAATAGGTATATTATTCTTAGTAAAAAATATAGGCTCCACCGAGAGAACGGAAATATATGTAACCGAAATAGCTTATAAAAATAAAGGGCTGTCTCTTGGGAAGCTCGAGGTTAAGGAATGGTACTTGAATCCACCAAATCACATGGGATTTACTCCTGTGGATGAAAATGAGCTAATGAGTATGATATATTCATCAGGATATTATAAAGGAGAGATGAGTTATGACGGCAACGATGGATACTATTTTGTAAAGAACAATAATGCATACGTTTTGTACGAGTACAAAGATAATAATTGGATTTTGGAAAATATTTATGCATCATGCTCTGTTGAAGGTGAATATTCTTATTATTTTCCATGTCCTGAATATATTTTTTATGCTCTGAAATATGAGTCCGGATCTGAATCTCTGCGGTTCGTCGATAGATTTTATGATTTAAAGACATATAACGAGACAAAGCAGTTTTACATGAATTTCGACGGTGGATTTGCTTTGTTCAATGACGAGGAGCAGACGATAAAAATAAAAGCGTATAGCAACGGAGAGTTTACACAGACGCACCGAATCATATACGATTTTGTGAAAAAGGATATCGGGGCGATACGTGACGACGGAAGCATAGTGTGGGCAAGAGATAGACTTGAAGAGATAAACAACGGGACTTAGATTTAATTGAAAGGGAACTTCTTTTGGGAAGTTCCTTTTTTTCTCCGATACCCTTTTAGTTAATTAGGAACCCTTTTTGAAAAAGGGTTCCTGAGAAAAAAGAGTGGAAAAAATCACAGCCTTTTGAGCAGTTCTGCGCGTCTCGCCTCGTTTTCGGCACCGGGCTTACCGAGCAGGGCATACATATTCTTTTTATAGCCCTCAACACCCGGCTGATCAAAGGGATTAACGCCGAGCATATATCCGGAAATCGCGCACGCGGTCTCGAAGAAGTATACCATATACCCGAAATCGTACTCGGTTTTCGTATCAAGCTCAAGCACTATATTCGGAACTCCGCCGTCGCTGTGCGCCAGCGCCGTTGCCTGAAACGCCTTTCGGTTAACGGAGTTGAGAGACTCGCCGGCAATAAAATTAAGTCCGTCGAGATTTTCCGCGTCATTCGGAACGACGGCTTTGGCGCCGGTCTCCGCAATATCCACAACAGTCTCAAATATATTTCTTGTCCCCTGCTGGATCATCTGCCCCATTGAATGAAGGTCAGTCGAGAATATAACCGAGGCCGGGAAAATGCCCTTTCCGTCCTTACCCTCGCTCTCTCCGAAAAGCTGCTTCCACCATTCGGCGGTCATGGTAAAGAAGCTGTGATAACAGGCAAGTATCTCAATCGCCTTACCTTTGCGGTAAAAATAATTACGTATGCAGGCGTATCTCGCGCAATCGCTGTCCGCCTTACCCTTCAGCGCCTCACGCGCCGCCGCCGCACCGTCAAGCATTTTTCTTATATCGCACCCCGCGACGGCTATAGGCAGCAATCCCACCGCGGTCAGCACCGAATAACGGCCTCCCACGTCGTCGGGGACAACAAAGGTCTGATACCCCTTTTTGTCGGAAAGCGTTTTAAGACTTCCCTTAGCCTTATCCGTCGTGGCGAAGATCCTCTCCTTTGCGCCGGCCTCGCCGTACTTTTTCTCAAGCAGCTCGCGGAACACACGAAACGCGATAGCCGGCTCCGTCGTAGTACCGGACTTTGAAATAACATTTACGCAGATATCCCGTCCCTCGCAGATAGAGAGAAGCTCGTCAAGCGCGTTACCGCTCAGCCCGTTCCCCGCGAAATATATGTCGGGTGTGTCCTTTTTAAGATTATTATACAGCGGACTCTTGACGAACTCTATCGCCGCTCTTGCGCCGAGATAGGAGCCGCCAATACCGATCACAACGAAAATATCGCAGCTCTTTTTTATCTTTTCCGCCGCCTTTTCTATCGCCGCGAGCTCCGCGCGGTCATAGTTTACCGGCAGATCGACCCATCCGAGAAAATCGCTGCCTGCGCCCGTTCCGTTTACCAATGTGTTTACCGCCTTTTCCGCCTCCGGCAGCATCGCGTCTATCTCGTCCTTGGATACAAAAGCGCTCAGATATTTTTCATTCAGTTTCAGTGCCATAGCTTATACTCCGTTCTGCCGCGACCGTCGCGGCTTTTTGTTTTTACTTTTTATTTCTTATCTGAGTTATATTTTACTACATAATGATTAAAAAATCAATAAAGGTGTATTAATTTTAAGGGACTTTTTTGAAAAAAAGCCCCTTAACAACCCAAAAAACTTTTGAAAAGTTTGAAAAAATGCATATAGCCTCAAACTTTACATATCGGTATCCGCGCGCTTTATATCTATTCCCCAAAAGAAATCAGCATACTCTGCATCAAATATAACTTTCAGCAGTGCAATATCGCTTGCATTGATGTTCTGTTTTCCTTGCTCAATATGAGAATATTGTCCTCGGGATATACCCCTGCCGTATTTTGTTAATAATTCTGATACTTCGATTTGCGTTAGTTTACGCGACTTTCTGATATATTGTATATTATTGCCTATTATAACATTGATATCACGCATATTTTTATTCATTACTCCGAATTTGTATGGATTTTGTATCACTATATTGACAATGTCATTATTCTAATGTATAATAAGTTATAGTGAATTCACTAAGAAAAATAAAAAGAAAAGAGGTACTAAAAATGTCAACAAAAGTATTCCAAAGCAGAACAGCGGAAATGATTAATTGGTTTGCCAAAAATCATTATATAGAATGGTTCTTAATCGACGAGGATCCGGTAACTCCGGAAAAATGCATCGAATTTATTGATAAGCTCAGTGAAAAGGGTTATTATGAGATGATATATATCCTGCTCCTGAAAAACGAGCATGAGCGGATAATAGGCAGGGCACTGCGAAGAATGAGAACTGAAATTTTAGCAGGAAAATGGGAGGAAACCGGTAATAGTAATATGTGCGAAGAAATCAAAAGCCGGATTTTATACGAGATAGAACAGGCAAAACTCAGAAAAAACAAAGAATAAATATACTTTCCCGGAAAAACCGATCGGCAAATTTATTCAAAAGTTTTGCAGGGGGTGCGGGGGAAGCTTTTTCAAAAGCGTCCCCTGCCTCATCATACCCATTTCATCCCTCAACATATCTTCTGTGATAGAAAAGATACTGCTGCGCAAGTCCCGCGTATCGGCCGAAGGAGGAAGGGGCGACGCTGTCACCGTAATATTCCGTCAGCACACGTCTGACCCATACGTCTATCGGAAAAGCGTCAAGCTTACCGAAGCCGAAAAGCAGCGTACACGCCGCCACCTTAGGTCCCACTCCCTTGATCCGGCAAAGCTCCGTTTCCGCCTCCGCGCAGCTCATGCCGAAAAGTCCGCCAAGCTCAACCTCACCGCTCAGAACCTTGCAGGCGGCGTCGTACAGATACGCGGCGCGGAAGCCGGTGCGAAGCGCAAACAACCCCTCGGTACCCATTCTGACCAGCGCGTCCGGGCCGGGAAAGGCTACCGGAGAACCTCCGGTAAGCTCGGCTCCGGCGCGGCAGAGACTGTCGATTATCTTTTTAATACGGGGAATATTGTTATTCTGAGAGATTATAAATGAGCAAAGGGTTTCCCAAGGATCCTGACGCAGTATGCGGATACCCCTTCCGGTCTCCATAGCCAAGGCGAGCTTTTCATCGTCTCTTCGAATGCTTTTTAATTCCGCTCTTATCGCGCCGTAATCGGTATCCAGTGAAAGATACCTCTCCCAAAGCTCGCGGTATTCCTTTTCGGTGCACGGATTTATGTATATTTCGTTCTCAGACAGCTGCGTCAGCGTTACCTCGCGTCCGAAAGCGAAGCCCGCCGCGCGGTTTTCCTCAACAGTAAAGCGGAAGCACTGTCCGCAGTCAAATGTCTGCGTTACGTCGAAAAATGTGATTCCTCCGACTCTGACTCCGCCGTTTTCGCTTTTTATTTTTAACATATATATCACACCCACATTTCGGCGCGCCGCGCCTTCATTAGTATATTTAAAGCGCGGTTCCGTAAAAGATCTCGAAAGTCTCCTCTTTCCCTGCCGTAAGATGAAGTCTGAGCGGAAAGCTCATAAAGCCTCCGCACGGAGTCCATGTACGCTCGCCGGCACATTCAATGACCGAAGACGCGGCAACGCTGTAGCTGTCTCCCGATTTTCCGAAGCTTATCCTGTCCTCGGAAATTCTTTCCGGAGCAGCGGCGTCGCTTACGGCGTTGAACAGAAAATCCGCCTCCCCGCCGCACAGCAGAGTGATTTTCAGGGAATTCTCCGAAAAACGATAGCTTATCGAGAATTTATCCCCCTCCTTGCCGCGGATATCCCGCATATGTCCCGCAAAGCTCAGCTCACAGCTTTTCTCGTCACGGCCGGCCTTTGCCTCGGCGCAGCGCTCATAAGCGCTTGAAAAGCCGCCGGCTTCAATACGCGGCGCGGTATAACCTATCTCGTCCTGATGACGGGACAGCTGCATATTGTTAGGCTCCGAGAGGTAATACCGTGTCATGGAGGAGGCGCTTATAACCCCGAGCGCGCGGTGATAAAGCAGTGTAAGTACTCCCCCGCTTCCGGGAAGCTTTTCAGGCGGAAGCTGACAGTCGCCGAAGCACGCGGACGCGATCCAGCTTCCGTAAGAAACCCTGTAAATACCGAGACTGTCAAAGCGGCTTATGCCGCTGTACCTCTCCGCTTCCGTCTCAATGGGCAGAGCGACCGTGTTCAGCGTATAATCTACCGCTTCGCACAGAGCCGCAAGCGCCTTGCTGTGAGTAATCGAATGATGAGCGCACGGCGGCTCCTTTGCCTCGCCGTACTGGAAGCCTCCCGACAGCAGATCGTCCGTCGTGCATTTTTCCATCATACTGAAATTGCGCCATGCCGCCTCGGCAAACGTCGGATCAAACCCCGAAAGCAGCGAAAGCCCCACCGCCATACCGTCCGAGGTGCGGCTTCCGTAATACGTCCATTTATCGCTGCGGCATCCGAAGCTGTTATCCAGTCCGCCGTCGGGAAGCAGGAAGCCAAGCGAGGCGCGGAACAGTGACGCCACCCTCTCCTGTTTTTCCCTGTCCTTGCAGAGCGTGGCGTATATGGCGAGATTTGAATAGGATTCCTCCATATTATAGCCCATGTCCACCGCGCAGCATCCGCGTTCGGTCTTCGCCGTCGGAGTATGCCCCTCTCCGAACAGAAAATTGTCCGGAGTAATGTTGTTTTCCATCACCGTGCGGTAACGTCTTTCCGCCTCCCGGCAGAAATCGGGTCTATTCAGTATCATTCCGGCATACTGGAGCGCGGCGGCGGAGCTGACGGGATAATTTATCACCGGACGGGAGGATAAAAAGCTTTCCGAAGCGACGTACTCAGCCTTTGCCTGAAGGCTCTCCTTAAGCTCCTCTGTAAACGACGGCTCAATGATATCTCCGTATTTCGTTATCGTCTCGCCTAACGCTATCGCGGCGAATACGGCGATGCATTTCCAGCTTTGATTGCTGTCGTTATACATACTGCCGTCCTTACGGCGCAGCGTGCGCTCCGACCACCTGAACACTCGTTTTGCCGCGTCGTAATACCTCTTATCGCCTGTTTTGCCGTATAAGAGGGAAAATGCCGGCAATACGTCCGCGCATCTTCCGTGGATGCGGTGACACGCAGGACACATGATTCCCCCTGCAAGCTCCGGACCGAAGGTATCCGGGAGCTGAAGCCCGATAAGCTTATCGCACCACCTCTTCAGCAGATAAAAAGCTTTATTTTCCATATTAATCCCCCATGCCGCCAAAGGCGGCTTAAATAAAATTTGAAAAATTTTCGTGTTTTGCTTAGGCAAAACAAAAAGCGTTCAGCTTTTTAGAAAATTTATGCGTGAAAGCGCCTGTATTCTGATACGATCAAATTAATCTTTCACGCTAATCCTCCATGTCGCCTTTTGCGACAATTAATCGGAAACCCATTTTGAAAAAAGTGTTTCCGAAGCTTCCCAAAAACTTTTCTTAAAGGAATTTTATTTGAATGTATTTAAAAGTTTTTGAAGGGTTTCAGGGAAAGCTTTTTTCAAAAAAGTTTCCCTGAGCTTTTTATTTATCGCTTATATCGATTACCTTGTAATCCTGATCCTCGACCGCTTTTTTAAGCGTCTCGTCAGGAACGTCCGCGCCGAGTTTGACGCAGGCGGTTCCCGTCACGTGGCTTACCTCCGCCGACTGAACGCCGTTTACCGCCATGAGAGCTTTTTTGACTGTCGCCTCGCAGTGACCGCACATCATTCCTTCGATTTTGATTACCTTTTCCATTTCGTTTCTCTCCTTTTTATCTTTTTCCTGTGTTATGATCTGTTTTCCGGTGCTTTCGGCTTTCGCCGCTGAGACGGATTTTTTTCTGACCCTGAAAAGATTCAGCCTCAGAGCGTTGAGTACCACGCAGACGCTTGACAGGCTCATCGCCGCCGCCCCGAACATCGGGTCAAGCGTAAGTCCGGTTATCGGTATCCAGACTCCGGCGGCAATCGGTATGCCTATGACGTTGTAAATAAACGCCCAGAAAAGATTTTCGTGTATATTGCGCAGCGTCGCCCGGCTGAGCTTAATCGCCGCCGGAACGTCAGAGAGCCTGCTTTTCATCAGAACTATGTCCGCCGCGTCTATCGCGACGTCCGTTCCCGCTCCTATCGCTATACCGGTATCGGCTGACGTAAGCGCCGGAGCGTCGTTTATACCGTCGCCTACCATTATTGTCCTGCCCTTGGCTTTGTACTCCCTGACCGCCGCTTCCTTTCCCTCCGGAAGCACACCGGCTATGACCTCGTCCACGCCCGCTGTTTTTCCTATCGCGCGCGCGGTACGTTCGTTGTCGCCGGTCAGCATGACGACGCGAAGTCCCATACTCTTCAGCTCCTTTACCGCTTCCGGGCTGTCTTCCTTTATAACGTCGGCGACCGCCGCCATACCGAGCAGTTTTCCGCCCTTCGCGAAATAAACCGGCGTACTGCCGCTTTCCGCAAGTCGCGCGGCTTTACCCGACACCTCATCCGGCACAGAAGCGTACCGGCTTATAAAATCCTGATTTCCCCCGCATATCGTCACCGGGGTACCCGAGACCGCGAGAGAGGCGACAAGTCCGTTTCCGGGTTTTACCTCAAAGTCCGTGACCTCCTCCGCGTTAATTTCCAGGGCTTCCGCCTTTACCATTATGGCTTTGGCTATCGGATGCTCGCTCTTTGCCTCCAGAGCGGCCGCCGCCGACATAAGCTCTTTTTCCGTTACCCCGTCCGCCGGTATTATATCGGTCACTCTCGGCTCACCCGCGGTTATCGTGCCGGTTTTATCGAGAAGGATGTTTTTCGCCTTGCCCGCCTGCTCCAGCGACACGGCGTTTTTGAAAAGAATACCGTTTTTTGCGCCGACGCCGCTTCCTACCATTATAGCCACGGGCGTTGCGAGTCCGAGCGCGCAGGGACAGCTTATCACCAGCACCGTTATGCCTCTGGCCAGAGAAAAGCCTATATCCTCTCCCGCGATCAGCCATACGATTATCGTTACGAGCGCTATAGCCGAGACTATCGGAACAAAGACCCCGGATACCCTGTCGGCTACCTTAGCTATCGGAGCCTTTGTGGCGGAAGCGTCGCTTACCATCTGTATAATTTTTGACAGAGTGGTATCCTCGCCTACGCGCGTCGCCTCGCAGCGTATAAAGCCGGAGCGGTTGACAGTCGCCGCGGATACCGTGTCACCCGGCTCCTTATCCACCGGAATGCTCTCACCCGTAAGCGCGGATTCGTCCACCGCCGAGGATCCGTCCCTTACTATCCCGTCGACCGGGATATTTTCACCCGGACGCACCACGAATATATCGCCTATTCTGACCTCCTCTATGCCGACGGTCGTTTCCCTGCCGTCCCGGACGACCGTCGCCTGCTGCGGCGCGAGCTTCATAAGCGCCCGGAGCGCATCCGTAGTCCGTCCCTTTGAATAAGCTTCAAGTGTCTTTCCCACGGTAATAAGGGCTAAAATCATCGCCGCGGACTCAAAGTAAAGTCCGTGCATATGATGCATCGCCGCCTCGGTGTTTCCTGCCGTTATCTCGCCGGTCATCGCAAACAGTACGCAGGTGCTGTATATGAACGCCGCGCCCGAGCCCAGCGCGACCAGCGTATCCATGTTCGGGGAGAGGTGCAGAAGGCTTTTTGTTCCTGATATGAAATATTTCCGGTTTATCATCATAACCGCCGCCGTCAGGATCAGCTCGACAAGTCCCACAGCCAGGTAGTTATCCTCGAAAAACGGCGGAAGCCACCAGCCCCACATCACATATCCCATGGAAAAGTACATAAGTACTATTAAAAATACGGCCGACCAGAGCACCCGGAGCGCCAGCGCCTTTGTTTCGCTGTTTCCCGGAACGGTGTCGTCAGGCGCCCGGCTTTGACCGACCGCCGCGGCGCCGTCGCCTTTAACGCTTGCGCCGTAACCGGCCTTTTCCACGGCAGCGATCACCTCGTCCGCGGTGACTCCGCCCTCGACACCCATAGAGTTTGTAAGCAGGTTGACCGAGCAGGAAGTTACCCCCGGAAGCTTGGAGACCGCTTTTTCCACCCTTGCGCTGCATGCCGCGCAGGTCATCCCGGTAACATTATACTGCTGCATTTTTGTTTTTTCTCCTTTCACAGATATTTTTGACACAGTCGTCCGATAAAATTGCGCGACAAAAGTATTTACTGCGGGGGAAGAAAAAATACACGTGTCCGGAACTTACAGGAAATCGGCAAATACACTCGCGTTTTTTCGGCTTCCCGCCCTTTTGCGCTGAAAAGCAGAAAGCCTCCGTTACAAAGAACGAAGGCTTTTTCTGGTGGGAGAAGGTGGATTCGAACCACCGAAGGCATTAGCCAGCAGATTTACAGTCTGTCCCCTTTGGCCACTCGGGAATTCTCCCATATATGGAGCTGGTGATCGGAGTCGAACCAACAACCTGCTGATTACAAATCAGCTGCTCTGCCATTGAGCCACACCAGCATAAGACGCGCGTTCCGCTCTTTGCGCATCGGCTTTTACTGACGCCAAGCTGCGTCCGCACTTACATCACGCTGTATATTATATCATACCGGCTCATCTTTGTCAAGGGATTTATTAAAATTTAATAAAGTTCAGATTTTTTTAACATTCAGTCTTTCGCAGCTCAGGCAGATAGGAAAGAACGGGCCCTTCAAGGCTACGTCTGAGCGACACGCGGGCTTCTTAGTATAGACAAATACGCCTGCCCATCGCCCGGAGCCTCATGGTTTCGGCGCCGGACGAAATATCCATCTGCTTAATAAAAGCGCCTTCACGCTATTTTTTTTCCTTAAGCCCGCGAAGCTCATTCATGAATGTTTCCGCGTCCTTGAACTCTCTGTAAACTGAGGCGAACCGCACATAGGATACCTCATCTATATCCCTCAGCTTTTCCATAACAAGGTTTCCTATCTCGGACGAGCTGACGCTGTCCCTGAGTGTGTTTATCAGCTCCGTTTCTATTTCCGATACCATGGCGCTTATCTGCTCCTCGCTCACCGGTCTTTTATAGCACGCGCGGCGAACGCCGGCAATAATTTTATTCGGATCGAATATTTCGAGCGAGCCGTCCTTTTTTATCACCGACAACGGCACCGACTCGATTATCTCATACGTGGTGAATCGTCTATGGCACGCCTGACACTCGCGGCGGCGGCGTATGCTTTTGGAATCAGCCGGACGTGAATCTATTACTTTTAGTTTACTGTCAGGACTTCCGCATGACGGACATTTCATGTTTTGATCATTCCTTTCTTATGCAAAACAGCATTTTGTTCGCGGCAGGAGCACGTGCGCGGAATTTTGCGCGTTTTGCGTAGGCAAAATTTTGTATTTCATACAAAAACAAAATTCTTTGGCGGCAAACGCCCGTTTGCCTTGGCTTTATCCTCTCCGATACGTGCGCGGAATTTTGCGCGTTTTGCGTAGGCAAAATTTTGTATTTCATACAAAAGCAAAATTCTTTGGCGGCAAACTCCCGTTTGCCACCATTGTAGCACAAAAAACGAAGATTGTAAATAGTTTACGGGAAAATTTTCCGTATTTTTACAGTTTCGTCTAATCTTCGCAACGCATATTATAAAAGCAGAGAGCTTTGCGGCGATCATTGTCGAAAATTTCCATCGGTAAGTTTTCGGTATATGTGTTTAAAAATACCGTGACTACGGCAAAAATAATAACGTCACGATTCATAAAAAATAAAAGTCAGCAAAAAGAAAGGAAAAAAGCCGGACCAAAGCCTCCGGCAAGTATAATAAGAAAGGATGAACATAAATATGGTAGTCAGACGGGGAGATATTTACTATGCTGATCTCAGTCCGGTCGTCGGGTCTGAGCAGGGCGGTCTTCGACCTGTGCTAATTATCCAGAACGACGTAGGGAACCGGTACAGCCCGACTGTTATCGCCGCCGCGATAACAAGCAAGACCGGAAAGACAAAATTACCCACCCATATAGACGTAACGCACGGCGCGGAAAATTCGCAGAGCCTCGGACTGGCGCGCGATTCCGTTATCCTGCTCGAGCAGGTGCGCACGATAGACAAACAGCGCCTCAAGGAGCGCATGGGACACCTTGACGATATAACCATGCAGAGAGTCAATTCCGCCATTTCCGTCAGCTTCGGGCTTGAGGAAACGGCTCCGGACGATACCGCGGTCACGGCGCCGCCCGCCGCTATAGGCTAATCCCGCTTCTCTTCCGGGAAAAAGCCCATCTCGAGAAGATAACTCAAACGCTCCTTTTCTCCCGAAATATATAGGTAACCGAAAAGCGCCTCCAATCCCGTAGCCTTGCGGTATTCGGCGTGAGTCGCGTTTTTAGGCAGATTATTTGTGTGTACATTTTTACCACGACGGTAGGCGGCCGCTTCTTCCTCCGTAAGAAGCGGCTCAAGCCTGTCCGCCGCTATGCTCTGATACCCCGCGCGGACGTATTCGTCCGCTTTTTTATTTAGCTCTCCTATCCTTCCCCCTGCCATTACCAGTCTTTCCCTGATAAACAGCTCTATTACCGCGTCTCCGATATAGGCAAGCCCCGCTCCGCTTATTTCGTTTATCATTTTATAGCTTTGGCCTCCGGTTTTCTAAACTTTCCAAACTTTTCTTATGGGGTATATATACCTTATTCAGATAAGCTCTTAAATCAAGCAAAACGCGTCTCAGATACCGAGACGCGCAAAATATTCGCTTGCTCTCTTTATGTCGCCCTCTATTGCGTTCTTCAGCCCGTCGATAGAGGAAAAACGCTTTTCCGGACGTCCGTAGCGATAAAACTCGACCGTTACCTCCGACCCGTAAAGGTCCATATCCGCGCCGATTATATGCGTCTCGCAGGTAACGTCGCTCTCATCGTCGTTGACCGTAGGTCTGCTGCCCACGTTTGTCACCGCCGGGTAGCGATTTCCTTTTGCCGTGCATACCGTGTCATACACCCCTGCCCCCGGAAGTATACGTCCTTTCTCAAGACGCTGATTGACAGTAGGCAGATGCATTGTGCGGCCAAGCCGTTTTCCGCCGACGACCTCACCCCGGACAGAAAATCTGCGTCCAAGCAGCGCCGCGGCCCTGTCGACCTCTCCGGACGCTATCAGGCGTCGGATCAGCGAGGAGCTGACCTTTTCGCCCGCAAGCTCCGGCAGTACGGAGTCCGCCATTACCGGACTCACTATGGTAACGCTCAGTCCCTTTCCGAGGCAGATCTCTTTCAGAGTCTCCGCGTCGCCCGCCCTGTCATGACCGAACCGGAAATCCCCGCCGCAGATAAAATGCCCCACTCCGTGCGTTTGCGCGAGCCGCGAGACGAACTCCTCCGGAGACATGGTTCTCACGGAGTCATAGTCCTCGCATATGAATTCCTTGATTCCGTGTTCGCGGCAGAGCGAAAGCCTGGTCGGCACATCCTCGATATACGGGTAGACCGTCGGAGCCGTGAAGGTCCATACCGCCGGCGTGTAGCCGTGAAAGTTCCGCACCGCCGCCGTAAGCAGCGCCTTGTGCCCGATGTGCACCCCGTCAAAGCATCCGAGGGCACAGGATAATTTCTGATCCATATTTTAGAACATTCCTTTTTGCTTATATGTAAGTGAGCGGTCAGGACGTAATCTGAGCCTCTACCAGCCTTTTACCGCAGTATTTCTCACGCAGCCTCGGCTTTTCGATCTTGCCTGTGGGGTTGCGCGGAATCTCGTCGAAAATTATTTTTCTCGGTCTCTTATATCTCGGGAGCCCCATACAGAATTCCTCTATATCCTTTTCCGTACAGACCACCCCGGGCTTAAGCTCGATTATCGCCGCGGCTATCTCGCCGAGACGGGCGTGCGGCAGACCTATTACCGCCGCGTCCTTTATATTATCGTTTGTGCGTAAAAAATCCTCTATCTGAACGGGATAAAGATTTTCCCCCCCGGTGATTATAACGTCCTTTTTCCGGTCGACCAGATAAATAAAACCGTCCTCGTCGCAGCGCGCCATGTCTCCGGTGTAAAGCCATCCGTCCTTTAGTATCTCGTCTGTCGCCGCCGGATTTTTGTAGTAGCATTTCATGACTCCCGGTCCCTTCACCGCAAGCTCTCCGACCTCGCCCGGCTTAGCCTCGCGTCCTCCGTCGATAACGATCCTGGCTTCCCAAAGATATCCCGCCTTACCGATCGCCCCTACTTTATCTACATTCTCCACTCCAAGATGGACGCAGCCCGGTCCTATTGACTCCGAAAGCCCGTAATTTGTGTCGTACTGATGCTCCGGAAACACCTTCAGCCAGCGGCGTATCAGGCTGGGGGGAACAGGCTGCGCTCCTATATGCATAAGTCTCCACTGAGAAAGACGGTAATCGTCCAGCTTTATTTCCCCGCGGTCTATCGCGTCGAGAATGTCCTGCACCCACGGCACAAGCAGCCACACTATGGTGCAGCGCTCCTCGGAAACGGTCCGAAGCACCCATTCCGGCTTGACTCCGCGCAGCAGTACCGCTCGGCTGCCCGATATCAGGGAGCCGAACCAGTGCATTTTCGCGCCGGTGTGATAGAGCGGAGGGATACAGAGGAAAACGTCGCTTCTGGTTTGGGAGTGATGCTTCTGCTCGGTCCGGCAGGAATTTATAAGCGCGCGGTGACTGTGAAGGATAGCCTTCGGGAAACCTGTCGTTCCGGAGGAAAAATAAATCGCCGCGTCGTCTTCCTCGTCGAGCTCCACCGCGGGAGGGCAGGTAGAGCAATGCGAGGAGGCTTTTTCGAGATCGAGCGCGTATTCCGGACGCTCACAGCCGATAAAAAAGAAGTGCCCCACGCGCTTAAGCTCGGTGCGCACAGAGTTTACCCGCTCGGTAAAATCCGGTCCGAAGATCAGGACATCCGCGTCGGAAAGCTCCGCGCAGTACGCTATCTCCTCCGCGGTGTAGCGGTAATTCATCGGCACCGCGACGCATCCGGACTTAAGCACTCCGAAATACACCGGGAGCCACTCTATGCAGTTCATAAGCAGAATGGCAACCTTATCTCCCTTTTTCAGCCCGCGCGAGAGAAGAAGATTGGCTATACGGTTCGCCTTGACATCAAATTCCTTCCAGGTTATCTCGCGGCGGTATTTATCTCGCGGCGCGCTTTCTATAAGATTGAATTCCTTCCAGGTCATCTGGTCCGCCGGACGGTGCTCCGGGTTTATCTCTATAAGACTGACCTCGGTCGGATAAAGCTTGGCGTTCCGCTCAAGCAGCTCTGTGATTATCATTTTTTACTGATTTTCCTTTCTTATGCCGAACAGTTATCTTTTTCTGTGAAATTTCCGACGGCGCGTACCCCGCGGTACGGACTTATCGTTTCGGCATAAACCGGGGAAAAAACAAGCCCTTCCGCGTAACAGCCTGCGCTGTCTTACGGAGGGCGAAATTACTCGCGGTACCACCTCGTTTTACCGGCGTCTTACGACTGCCGGTCTCATTAAGCGCGTCCGGTAAATAAACCCCTGATCACGCTCCGACCCTTTAACGTTGGCCATACGTTCCGGCTTTCCGCTTTTCTCTCCAAAGCTTCGGCCGACGCTTCACTCCGACTTTTCGGCTCGGCGTCTCAACGCCGGGTGGTAATGCCGAAACGGATCAAAGCGCGTGCCGCGCGCTCCCATGCAGAAAAGCCTCCTCCGGACTGCTCTCGGAATGTATTCGAACCGGTTCCCCGCGCCGTTTCGCATCAACCAACGGCTTTCTGTGGCGGAATAGCCGGACCTACTTCTTTCCGGTCCCTGCATTTAACTATATTATAGCACCCCTTTTCCGTTTTGTCAACCGGTTTATCGAATTTTTTTATCGGATCACAATATTTTTTACTAAATTATCCGCGTCTTTTAAAATTTACAGAATATTCCCGAAAAAAACTCTTCATACTCTCTTGACAATAAGTAAAAGGTATACTATACTATAAAAAGGAGTATTTTATATATATATCGGCACAAACGCCGGCACCGTCATGCCGGCTGAAGAAGTGATCCGACATTTCGTGCCGGAATATAACGCGAAAGATATATTTGACCGCTAAACTCTCTTCGTTTGGCGGAAACCCACGGAAAAATTTTCGCGTGCGTTATTTAAGAAAGTGAGCTGCTGAAATGAAGGAATTCCTGTCTAATTTCAGAAAACATTCTATACCGTTTATGATCGCGGACATTATCGCGGTGGCGTTTTCCATGTTCGCGTCTCTGATCATATATCACGGCTTTGATATAGATACCCTTAATGCGTCCGGAGACGCCGGAAAGATATATATTTACCTGCCGATAAATATCGTCGTCACGGTCGTGATATTTTTACTGTTCAGACTTTACCGAAGCGTATGGAGCTACGCCTCGGTGATCGAGCTGGCTATGACGGTTCTCGGCTGTCTTACCTCCACGATCACGATGGTCACGTTCAGCTTTGTAACAGACATGATCGCCGGACGCAATCTGCTGACGGTTCCGCATCCCGCGTATTATTTTCTTTACGCTTTTCTGCTTATCTCCGCGGCGACCTGCACGCGCTTCGGATACCGGCTTTTGCGGACTCTGCGCAAAAAGCACTGCAAATCCGTACACAGCAGGGTGATGATAATAGGCGCGGGCGACGCCGGAAGCATGCTTATCTCGGATATCGCGTCAAGCGGATATATAGACAAAAAGGTCGTTTGCGTGATAGACGATAACCCGAACAAAAAAGGCCGGTATATAAAAGGCGCTCCGATCGTCGGAAACAGAAGCCTTATTCCCGAATCGGTTAAAAAGTACCTTGTGGACGAGATATTTCTCGCCATACCGTCCGCTCCTAAGGAGGAGCAGAAAAAAATACTCGATATCTGCGCTCAGACCAAATGCCCGACAAAGGTTCTGCCGGGAATATACCAGTTAGTTACCGGAGAAGTTTCGGTGCGGAATCTCCGCGACGTTGAGATATCCGACCTGCTGGGAAGGGAGCAGATAAAGCCCGACTATAAAATGATAACCGGTTATATCAGCGGCAAGGTGGTGATGGTAACGGGCGGAGGCGGTTCTATCGGCTCCGAGCTTTGCCGTCAGATAGCCGTAAGCGCCCCAAAGCGCCTGATAATCGTCGATATTTATGAAAACAACGCTTACGATATCCAGCAGGAGCTGCTCAGAACCCATCCGGAGCTTGATCTGGTGGTACTCATCGCCTCAGTAAGAAACACCCGGCGCATTAACAAAATATTCGAAACCTACCGTCCCCAGATAGTTTATCACGCGGCGGCGCACAAGCATGTTCCGCTTATGGAGACAAGCCCCAACGAGGCACTGAAAAACAATGTTTTCGGAACGCTCAAGACCGTTCGCGCGGCCGACAAATACAAAGCGGAGCGTTTCGTTCAGATATCCACCGACAAGGCGGTGAATCCCACAAACGTAATGGGCGCGACTAAACGCCTTTGCGAAATGATTATACAGGCGTACAGCAAGCGCTCGGCGACTAAATTCACGGCGGTAAGGTTCGGGAACGTCCTCGGCTCAAACGGCTCCGTCATACCTCTTTTCAAAAAGCAGATAGCGGAAGGCGGACCTGTGCTGGTCACTCATCCCGAGATCACGCGCTTCTTTATGACTATTCCCGAGGCGGTTTCTCTGGTGCTCGCGTCCGGCGCCTACGCCAAGGGAGGGGAGATATTCGTGCTTGACATGGGAAAGCCGGTCAAAATCCTCGATCTCGCAAAAAATCTTATACGACTGTCCGGCTACACGCCCGGAGTCGATATTAAGATAAAGTTTACCGGGCTTCGCCCCGGCGAAAAGCTTTACGAGGAGCTGCTTATGGACGAGGAGGGACTGCAAAAAACCGAAAATAACCTGATATATATTGGCAAGCCGATAGAAATGGACGACGAAAAATTTATTGCGCGTCTGGACGAGCTCTACGGAGTGTGCCTGACCGAGCCGGACAATGAAAAGATTAAGGAAATAATCTCCGAGCTCGTACCGACTTACACCGGAGGAAAGCCCGCCTCCGCCGAACCCGTTTTAGAAAAAGTAAATTAAAACCACGTAACCCAAACTCAGAAAGGAACGGCAAATTAAATGGAAGCTTCACGCAAAAAACAGCTGCAGAGGATAGCGACAAATATCCGTATCGGTATAATCGAAGAGGTATATAACGCCGCCTCCGGACATCCCGGAGGCTCGCTCTCGATAGCCGATATACTTACATATTTATATTTTGAGGAAATGAATATCGATCCCGCAAACCCGCGTATGGAGAACCGCGACCGCTTGGTTCTTTCCAAGGGACACACCTCCCCGGCGCTGTATGCCGCGCTGTCGGAAAGAGGCTACTTCCCAAAGGAGGACCTCAAGACCTTTCGTAAGCTCGGATCTTACCTGCAGGGACACCCGGACATGAAGGGCATACCGGGAGTCGATATGTCCACGGGTTCTCTGGGACTTGGAATATCCGCCGCCTGCGGCATGGCGCTTTCCGGCAAGTACAATAAAAAAAATTACCGCGTGTACGCTATCTTGGGAGACGGCGAAAGCGAAGAGGGACAGGTCTGGGAGGCCGCTATGTTCGCTTCTCACTATAAGCTCGACAACCTCTGCGCGATACTGGACTTCAACGGTCTGCAGATAGACGGTCCGATATCCGAGGTCATCTCGCCTGCTCCGTTCGACACAAAATTCGAGGCGTTCGGCTGGAATGTCGTCAAGGTATCGGCACATGATTTTGACGGACTGGAGAAAGCGTTTGCGGAAGCGAAAGCCTGCAAAGGCAAGCCGACTCTGCTGCTTGCCTCGTCGGTCAAGGGCAAGGGCGTGTCGTATATGGAAAACAAGTGCGAATGGCACGGCGCGGCGCCCAACACCGAGCAGTACGAAATTGCGATCAGGGAGCTGGAAACGTCTGTGGGACGCTTTTGAAAAAGCATCACACTATGCCACCCGCAAAACTTTATCAGAGAAGTCAATGTTGTAACCCACCGTGATAAAATCAAATTACAGAAAAGTCTTTGCCAAGCTTTCTTCAGAAAGCGGGAAAAATTAACGCCGCCTCTGGCGGCATGAGGAGATCAGCGTGAAATATATATTACATCGCGTCAGAATGCGGCGGGTTTCACGCATAAATTTTCTAAAAAGCTGAACGCTTTTTGTTTTGCGAAGCAAAACACGAAAATTTTTCAAATTCTATTTAAGCCGCCTCTGGCGGCATGAGGAGATTAGCGTGAAAGATTAATTTGATCGTGTCAGAATGCAGAAGGTTTCACGCATAAATTTTCTAAAAAGCTGAACGCTTTTTGTTTTGCGAAGCAAAACACGAAAATTTTTCAAATTCTATTTAAGCCGCCTCTGGCGGCATGGGAGATTATTATGTCAGATAAAATAGCAACAAGAGACGCATACGGAAAGGCGCTTGCCGAGTTTGGCGCAAAATACGATTTCGTGGTACTCGACGCGGATCTCGCGGCGGCGACCAAGACCGGTAATTTCAAAAAAGCGTATCCCGACCGCTTTTTCGACTGCGGTATCGCTGAGGGAAACATGATGAGCGTCGCCGCCGGGATCGCGACGACCGGACAGCTGGTATTCGCCAGCAGCTTCGCGATGTTCGCCGCGGGACGCGCCTATGAGCAGATCAGAAACTCCATAGGCTATCCCCACCTTAACGTTAAAATAGGAGCCACTCACGCCGGAATAACCGTCGGAGAGGACGGAGCGACCCATCAGTGCAACGAGGATATGGCGCTTATGCGAACCATTCCCGGAATGACCGTGCTCTGCCCGGCGGATGCCGTCTCCGCGCGCGCGGCAGTCGAGGCGGCTATAAAGTATCAGGGTCCGGTTTATATGCGCTTCGGACGCGCACCCGTGCCGGTGATATACGGCGACGATTACCGTTTTGAGATCGGTAAGGGAAAAGTACTGGCGGACGGCGAAGACGTAACCATAATTGCCGCCGGACTCACCGTTTACATGGCTCTCGAGGCGAGAGAGCTGCTTAAACAGAAAGGCATAGACGCGGCGGTGATAGATATGGCGTCCATAAAGCCGCTTGACGAGGAGCTTGTTATAAAGTACGCGAAAAAGACCGGGAAAATAGTGACCGCCGAGGAGCACAGCGTTATCGGAGGACTCGGAGGCGCGGTCTGCGAGTGCCTGTCGGAAAACTGTCCCGTACCGGTAAGGCGCGTAGGAATAAAGGACGTGTTCGGCGCCTCAGGCAAGGCGCTTGAGGTAGCGGAGGCTTTCGGGCTCTCCCCGCGGCACATATGTGAAGCGGCTGAAGCGCTGATAAAATAACGGCGCCCATATATATAAATTACTTCGGATAAGGATAAGCGTGAAATTAACGTTAAATCAAGTCAATGTACATACGGTTTCACGCTTAATTTTTTGCGGAGCAAAAATTTTTGATGAATTGACGGAGGTATTTTTAAATAATGAGATTAATAGGAAATATTATATGGATTATTTTAGGAGGCCTTATTTCCGCTATACACTGCGCGCTCATTGGGCTTATTCTATGCATAACCATTATCGGAATCCCGTTCGGTCTTCAATGCTTCAAGCTGGCGGGACTTACCCTGACCCCTTTCGGTCAGAAGGTAAATATCAATTTTTTCCGGCATCCGATAGCGAATATTATCTGGCTGGTGCTTTCCGGCTTTGCCGTGGCGCTTGAGCATTTATTTTTCGGCGTCATACTTTGCGTAACTATTATCGGTATCCCCTTCGGACTCCAGCATTTCAAGCTTGCTCTGCTTTCGCTTTTCCCGTTCGGGGCTGAATGCCGGTGAGTAAATTCAAGTAAGAGAAGTTCTTTGCTTTCTTTCAAGAAAGATTGTGTACATAGTAGATAAATATGTGCGTCGTAATTTGTACATATTTCATAAATTAGCAAAAATATTGTAAAACATGTTGACTTTTCGTTAAAATTATAGTAGAATAATCACGGAAAACATTGTATTGCGATACGCGCTTTTCCAAAACAACATTAAGAGAGAGGTGTAACAATTTATGATTTGCAGACACTGCGGCGCAAATATCCCGAACAATTCTGTGTTTTGTCCAAGCTGTAATGAGTCGGTTATCGGAAATCAGCAGGAAAACGGTGTACCGCCCTATTACGATCCAAATTTTCAGAACAGTCAGCCTAAGAAAAGCTATTATGTCCCTGCTCTTGTTCTGGCTATAATCAGTATTGTAGCCGCGCTTTTAGTGCCGATCGCAGGAATCGCGCTGGGTATAGTCTCCATAGTGCTTGCGTTAAAGGGGAAAGACAGGATATCGCTCTTTATGGGCGCGGTCGGGATAGGGATCGGTGTCGTTACCTGGATAATAAATATTATTATTTTACTCGGCGCCGTTTGATAAGCACGGATTATATTAATTTCATATCAATTATAAAGACAATAAGCGAAATACCGTAAATTCATTACACATCGGATTTACGGTATTATAATATTCAGTGCCTGCCGCTCTCCGCGGCAAATTTTCGGATATTGAACCAAGTCGTACGACTGTGCGATTTTAATAAAAGGCAGATTATGGTAGACCTTATCACACTTGAAAAACAATTTTTATCAGCTCACATAAGGGAAGGCGGCGTCGCCGTCGATTTTACAATGGGTAACGGGCATGATACGGCCTGGTTGTCCAAGGCGGTCGGCAAAAACGGGCGGGTCTATGCGTTTGACATTCAGCAGCGCGCGCTCGAAAGCACCCGCCTGACGCTGGAGCGGGAGGGCTGTCCGGATAACTGTACGCTTATCTGTGATTCACATTCAAATGTCCTGAGCTATGTGAAGGAACCTATCTGCGCCGGAGTATTCAATCTCGGTTATCTTCCGGGAGGAGGCAATAAAGCACTGACTACGCTTCGCCCCACCACTAAGCTTGCCGTGGAAGGCGGAATTTCCCTGCTTGACCGTGACGCCGTCATACTTATCGCTGTCTACCCCGGGCATGAGGAGGGAAAGCTTGAGGGAGAGATGCTTGAAGCTTTGCTTTCCGCTCTTGACCGCAGACAATACTGCGTCTCCCGTTTTCAGATAGTAAACTCCCCCACATCACCGTTCTTTTTCACTATTGAAAGCAGATAACTTTTTCTCAGAAACCAGGAAAAAAATTAAGGGGCTGTCTCAAATACCGATTTTAGGTCGAATGAGGCAGCCCCTTAAAATTTATAATGAAATATTTTTCGGGTTAATCCTTTTAAATTTCAGAAAATGCTTAGCAAACGCGCAAACGGCAAGCATGATAAAATAGCCTATCACGACTCCGACGATCACGGTAACATACTCAAGCACCCAGTATAGAGTATCCGCGAGGTTTACCGGGGGACCCAGACTTGGATCAAGAAAGTCTCCTATCATACGGTAAAGTATCGCGACTAACTGGAAGACGCCGTACAGTCCCGCCGCGCAGAGCACCGCGAGTGTGAGCGGATTTTGCGTATTAATAACGCGGAATCGGTATTCCGGAACGTTCAGTATCGTTTCCTTCTTTTTTACTATCCTCAGCAGCACTAAATATATTATAAAATAAACCGCAAGGTTGATCAGCATATCGACAGAAAGCATGAATACCGCCGTAAAAAAATACGAGCCTCCGTAAATAAAATAAGTAAACATCGAGGCAACAAAGGTAATAATGTGCGAAAGAAAGGCAAGAAATATGACCCCGACAGAGTTTTTCCCGAAATTTATCAGACAGACGACAAAAGCGCCGAGTCCGACGTAGCTTGCCACAAGCCCGATTATATCCTGAATGGCAGCGACATAGGAGCTGAATTTCCCGTACGCCAGATCTCCTTCGGTAAACAGAACTATCATCTGCAAAAAAAAGTTGTTGAACACCGGCACGAAAACAAAAGCTCCCACGCATACCCAAAAGAGATTCTTGTACATATATATCTCATTGTTAGTCGGTTTTCTCATGTTAAATCTCCATGCCGCCAAAGGCGGCTCAAATAGAATTTGAAAAATTTTCGTGTTTTGCTTCGCAAAACAAAAAGCGTTCAGCTTTTTAGAAAATTTGGGCGTGAAACCGTCTGCATTCTGACACGATGAAATATATCTTTCACGCTGATGATTTTTCTCAGAAACCCTTTTTGAAAAAAGTGTTTCTGAACTTCCCAAAAACTTTTCTTAAAGGGATATTGGCTCGGCAGCCGTGCTTATTATAATATAAAAAAAGAAAAAATTCAAGAGGCATACGGCTGTTAAACCGCTTTTTAACAAAAATTTTGCTTTTGAGAAACACCGGACGCGGAGAAAAGTTTTCCGGAAGCTGCGCAGGCACTTGAAAAAATATTTTATATGTGCTATAATCAATATCAGTGTTAAAATTACGCATCTGCATAGGAAAGGCATGGGCAAAACAGTGAATAAGCTCGCAATCGTAATAAATGGGCGCGGCGGCGTCGGTAAGGACACTCTCTGCGAATTTGCCGCAAAGCATTACCGGACAATCAACATTTCCACGATCGACCCTATAAAAAAGATCGCCTCGGAAAACGGATGGAACGGAGAAAAGACCCCTCGCGCGCGTCGTTTCCTATCTGAGCTTAAGCAGGTGTTTTCCGATTATAACGATCTGCCGACCGTCTACGCCGTAAACGCCTACAAAAGCTTTCTTGAAAGCGATAACGAGCTGATGTTTATTCATATACGGGAAGCCGGACAAATAAAACATTTTCTTAAACGCGCGTCTCCTTACGGCGGAAGGATAGTTACCCTGCTCGTGCGTTCAAGGCGTGTAAGAAAAAGCTACGGCAACTCCTCCGACGACGAGGTGGAAAACTACCGTTACGACTACAGCTTTCAGAATGACAGACCGCTGAGGGATACGGAAGAAGCGTTTGTCTCATTTTTAAAAGAAATTATCGGCAAGGGGTAATCAGTAAAAGACATGAGCTTTCAGATCGCTTTGACAAACGTTCTTATAACGATCGTTTACATAATCCCCGGATATCTCATATGTAAGGCAAAAAAGGCGGACACCGAGCATCTGTCCACCATTTCGGCGGTGCTTATCTATATCTGCACCCCGTGTATGCTGACCGCTTCTTTCTTCTCTGTTGAATTTTCCCCGGACCATTTGCTAAGCATGCTGTATTTCTTTATTGTTACCTTCGTGCTGCAGGCGGTGTTCATGCTTGGTCTGTACCTGATCTTCAGAAAACGGTACGACGACGCTAAATACCGTATCTTTACAATAGCCTCCGTTCTCGGAAACGTGGGCTACTTCGGACTGCCCATAGTAAAGGCGCTTGTACCCTCCTCGCCTGAGGTAACCTGCTACTCCTCCGTATATGTGCTTTCTATGAATATTCTCGTTTTTACGGTCGGCGCGTTCTGCCTCACCGCAAAAAAGGAGTACATGACGCTTAGGACAGCGCTTCTTAACCCATCTGTGATCGGGTTTGCGGTGGCTCTGCTCATCTTCGTTTCCGGAATAAAAGACTACCTGCCCGCACCGATCAACGATTCAATACAGCTTGTCGGAAGCATGTCAACGCCGCTTTGTATGATCATCCTCGGAGTACGGCTGGCTGCCGTTTCACTGAAAAAGGTCTTTTCACGACCCTTTATCTATCTTATATGTCTGGGCAAGCTTGTCATCTTTCCGCTGTTTTGTTATTTCGCGGTTTATTTTCTGCCCTTTGACGCAGCCTTCAAGTCGGCTGTGCTTATACTCTCGGCCGCCCCCTGCGCCTCCGTAATTCAGAGCATGGCGGAAATGTACGGAAGCGAGACCGAGTTATCGGCAAACTGCGTACTGCTCAGCACACTCATGTGTTTTATCACCATACCGTTAATGACATTGGCTCTATAAAAGAAACGCTTTTCGGCAAGCCTTAACAACTTTCAAGAACCTTTCTGTAAAAGTTCTTGGGAAGTGTAAACAGCAGTGACGAATATATAAACGGTTTTTTTTACCGGTTTACTGATATTTAGAAAGGAATGATCTTGAAAATGAAAATAAAAAGCGCGGAGATACTATGTGTGGGAACCGAGATTCTTATAGGCGATATCGTCAACACCAACGCGGCGTTTATTTCACAGCGTCTGGCGCAGCTCGGTATAAACCAATACTATCAGGCGGTCGTGGGAGATAATCCCGCGCGTCTCAAGGACGCGGTAAGCGCCGCGCTGAAGCGCACGGATCTGCTTATAATGAGCGGCGGTCTCGGGCCGACTTATGACGACCTGACTAAAGAGACCGTCGCCGAATGTATGGGCAGAAAGCTTATCCTCGATCAGCGTTCGCTTGACAGGATAAAGAACAGATTTGCCTTCAGGGAGCAATGCATGACCCCGAACAACGAAAAGCAGGCGTATATTCCGCAGGGCTCCACTATATTCGATAATGACGCCGGCACGGCTCCCGGATGCGCCGTAGAGGACTTTGAAAACGGAAAAATAGTTATAATGCTTCCCGGTCCTCCGTTCGAGCTAAAAAAAATGTTCGATCAGTCAGTCATGCCTTATCTGAAGCGTTTTACTGACAGGCGGTTTCACAGCGTCAATATAAATATTTTCGGCATGGGTGAGTCGGCGGTGGAAAATGAGCTTAAGGAGCTTATGCAAGGCTCACTCAACCCGACCGTCGCTCCTTACTGCGGCGACGGCGAGGTAAGACTCAGGGTCACCGCTTCCGGTGAAAGCAACGAGGAATGCCGCCGTCTGTGCGATAACACCGTCGAGATAATAAAGAAAAGTCGCGTCGGGGGTTACATATATGGGATCGATATGACGCTTGCCGAGGCGGTGGTCTCCGGCTACCTTAGCGCGGGAAAAACGCTTGCGACGGCGGAATCCTGCACCGGGGGGCTGATCGCCAAACGAATAACCGATGTTCCCGGAAGCTCGGAGGTTTTCGGATACGGCGCCGTTACATACGCCAACGAAGCCAAGATAAAGCTTCTCGGCGTAAAAAAACAGACGCTTGAGCGCTTTGGGGCGGTTTCCGATGAAACCGCTCGGGAAATGGCTCAGGGAGTGCGGTCGCTCTCCGGCTCCGACGTCGGAATCTCCGTTACCGGTATAGCCGGTCCGGGAGGAGGGAGCGCGGAAAAGCCGGTAGGTCTTGTCTATCTGGGAGTTTCAAGCGGGAAGCAGACCCGCGCCGTCCGCCTGCTGTTATCCGGCGACCGAGACAGAGTGAGGATACTCGCTTCAGGCAGCGCGCTCAGTGAAGCGCTTAAAGAGCTGAAAGCCATTATTTAAGCCTAAATGCCCGAAGCTGACGTCGCCGTTTAAACGGTAAATTTTATATATTCAAATTAATTCACAAATAACCTATATTTTGTGCATAATCATTTGATATAATAATAATGATACGGAAGTTATAAATTTTATTTATAACTTCTATAAAACATAACAATTAACGAGCTGTAAAACACACTCTATAGCTGACGTTTTGTTTGAACACGGTAAAAGACGCGATCCTAAATCAGGCGTCCCGCGGCTTTACTGAAAAATCAAGGCGTAGCTACGGGGATAACTTACAGCGGTTAAAATTCGAAAGGTCAGACCTATAAGTATAATGAGTAAAAAAACAGAAAAGAACTGCCGTCTCGGAGTGGTAGGCGGACAGGCGGTGCTTGAGGGAGTGATGATGAAGCACGGAGAAAGATACTCCGTAGCGGTCCGAAGGGAAAACGGCAGTATCACCGTTACCGACGGCAATTTCGTATCCGTCCGCAAAAAGCATAAATTTTTCAACATACCTATAATCCGCGGAGTTGTAAACATGGTGGAGATGCTGATGTTAAGCGTAAAAACTCTTAACATTTCCGCCGACCTTTACGGCATTTCCGAGGAAGAGGAGGAAACAAAGTTCGAGAAATGGCTCAGGGAGCATTTCGGGGCGCGATTGCTGGACGCCGTTATGGTTATAGCGATGATACTCGGTATCGCTCTCGCTATCGGGCTGTTTGTGTTTCTGCCGGCGTTTCTTACCTCGCTTCTTGACGATCTTACAGGCAACATCCTCGGAGGCTGGAAAAACCTGATCGAGGGAGTACTGAAGATAGCTGTTTTCGTTGGATATCTGTCGCTTTGCCTTTTAATGAAGGACATACGCCGCACCTTCGAGTACCATGGCGCGGAGCATAAATCCATCTTCTGTTATGAGGCAGGCGAAGAGCTTACCCCGGAGAACGTAAAAAAATACCGCCGTTTTCACCCAAGATGCGGAACCAGCTTCATGTTCGTTATAATCATAATCAGCGTGGTCATATCCTCGCTTCCTATCGTTACATGGGAAAATATGTTTTTGCGCATGCTGACCAAGCTCGCGCTGCTTCCCATTGTGGTCGGAGTCGGATTTGAGTTTATTATGTACGCCGGACGTCACGACAACTTACTTGTAAAAATACTCTCCGCTCCGGGACTGTGGATGCAGAGAATAACCACCCGTGAACCGGACCTCGACCAGATCGAGGTGGCTATAAACGCCCTGAAATCCTCTATGCCGAAGGAGTTTCCGGATTACAGAAAACCGTCGGACGATTCCGATAACGTCTCGGACCCCGGACAGCAAGCCGCGGACGAGCCGCCATCCGAGGCGACTGAAAGCCATGACGGCGAGGGCGGCTCAGGAGCCGCTCATACCGAAGACGTTGCCCCAAAAGGGGAAAACGCAAAATGACCGTACCAAACAGACTTGAAAAAGAGCTTCTTGCGGAGCATTTTTCGGGTGATGAGCTCGGGAGCGCTGTCGAAAGACTTGAGTCGGGCGAGCCACTCGCGTATATAATCGGGGAATGGTATTTTTACGGACTTACCTTTCGGCTAAACGACGCCTGTCTGATCCCGCGTCCGGATACCGAGCATGTGGTAGATAAAGCTATTGAGCTTACTCCGTTCGGGGGTAAAATCGCCGATCTGTGTACGGGATGCGGCTGTATCGCGGTATCGGTGCTGAAAAAAAGACCGGATCTGCGGGGCATAGCCGTCGATATATCGAAAATGGCGATCGGGTGCGCCGCGTTTAACGCCGAAGCAAACGGAATATCGCCGCGTATTCTGAAGCCCGGAGAAAAGCTCCGTCCCCCGGACGCTCCGGGAGAGCTCAACATAACCGAAGCCGATATATTCAAAATATCGCTGCCGGAGAAAAGCTTCGACTCTATTATATCAAACCCGCCATATATAAAAAGCGCTATCCTGCCTTCGCTGGACACCGCAAAGCACGAACCGCTGATCGCGCTCGACGGCGGTCGGGACGGAATGAGGTTTTACAGATTTATACTCAGCGCCTTCCGTGACGCCCTGAAGGATAACGGCAGGTTTATTTTTGAGATCGGATACGACCAGGCGGACGACATTTGTGCTCTGGCGGCGGAAAACGGGCTAATCTGCCGGGTAACAAAGGATTATGGAGGAAACGACCGCGTCGCGACGCTTGGCTTCCCCAATGGAAGGGACGACTGAAGAAGCGTGATTTCACGCCGGTCTTTTCATGACTTCGCCGTCAAAAGAGCGGTGCCGGTTTGAACCTCACAAAGCGCTGATTTGGCTAAGGAAAAGAATGGTTATAAAAATGAATCAGGAGCGAAAAGTTAAAAAGAATATTTTCTCACGCGTGACGTCGCGGCTGACCTCACTGCCGATGGCGTTCTGGATCATAGCCGCGGTTATCCTGACAATACTCGAGCTCGTCCGGAGATTCGCCTTCGGCGGCGGATGTCTGCTTAAGGATATTTTCGGCGTTTCCTGCCCCTCCTGTGGGATGTCGAGAGCGTTTTATTGCGTGCTGAGGCTTGACTTTTCCATGGCGTTTTACTATAATCCGGCGTTCTGGGTAATACCGCTCTTATGCGTTACCGGCGCCGCGGCGATCGCCGACAAGAAACGCAGAAAACTTTGGGCGGCGCTGTTCGGAGCGCTTATACTGGTTATCGTGGCGGTATGGATCTACAGGCTTGTGACCGGAACGGCAGTGTGAGCTTGTTTTTATAAGAAAATCCCTCCGGGCGCTTTTGTCGGCCGGATATTAATATAGCCGTATACGGGCTGCGGTTAAAATAATCCCGCTTATTTATTGTTTTCAACGAAAGGAATCACTTAACAATGGACGACTACAGTATCAGTAATAATCCCGCGCTCGAATTTTCCGACGTCACCAACCTGCTTGAGCAGTCGGATTATAAATACACCCTGCAGGACAGGGATGAGCCAAACCTCTACAGATATCTGTTCGATTATCAGTCGGTGCCGAAGGTCGCGTTCAATCACCGCTTCGTCCCGATAAACATGCCGAAGGAGATATGGATGACGGACACCACCTTCCGAGACGGTCAGCAGTCGACCTCTCCGTTTACTGTGGAGCAGATAGTTCACCTTTTCAAGCTTTTACATAAGCTCGGAGGTCCCAAGGGACTGGTCCGTCAGAGCGAATTTTTCGTTTATACCGAAAAGGACAGGCGTGCGCTTCAGGAATGTATGGCTCTCGGATACGAGTTCCCGGAGGTTACGACCTGGATACGCGCAAACGAAAAGGATTTCGACCTGATAAAACAGTTTGGGGTAAAGGAAACGGGAATACTGGTCAGCTGCTCGGATTACCACATCTATAAAAAAATGGGGCTCACCCGCGCCAAGGCTATGGATAAATATCTCGGTATAGTAAAGAGCGTGCTGGAAAGAGGTATCCGTCCCCGCTGCCACTTCGAAGACATAACGCGCGCCGATTTTTACGGCTTCGTAGTTCCGTTCGCCGAGGAGCTTCACCGTCTCAGCGTGGAGTCCGGTATACCGATAAAGATTCGCGCCTGCGACACAATGGGCTTCGGAGTATCATATCCCGGAGCGGCACTGCCGAGAAGCGTCGCCGGAATCATATACGGGCTTGGCCATTACGCGCAGTTCCCGAGCGAGCTGCTCGAATGGCACGGACATAACGACTTCTATAAGGTCGTGACAAACGCCTCAACGGCATGGTTATACGGCTGCGCCTCGGTAAACTGCTCAATGCTCGGTATCGGAGAGCGTACCGGAAACTGTCCTATCGAGGCGATGGCTATGGAATACGCCTCACTGCGCGGTACCACGGACGGCATGGATCTGACAGCGATAACCGAGATCGCCCGTTATTTTGAGGATGAGATCGGCTATGAAATACCCCCGAGAACGCCGTTTGTAGGGCGTAACTTCAACGTCACCCGCGCCGGGGTGCATGCCGACGGGCTTCTCAAGGATGAGGAGATATACAACATCTTCGACACACAGAAGCTTCTCGGACGTCCGGCGTCCGTCGCGGTGGACTCCCACAGCGGTCTGGCGGGCATAGCGTACTGGATAAACGGTTTTTACCGTTTGCAGGGTACTCCGGTCGCGATAGATAAAAAGCACCCTGTTATAGCCAAAATAAAGGAAATGGTTGACGCGGAGTACGCCGGCGGACGAACGACCGTTATGGGAGACATCGAGCTTGACGGAATGTTCAGACAGGCCGACCCGGTCACTTACAAGACCGTGAGTCATTATCACGGCTGTTAAGCGTTGTAAGCACATGCGGAAAGGAAATAAGGAAATGAATGTCAGTTCTAAAGCGGTGATAACGGTTATAGGTACCGACTCGGTCGGAATTATCGCAAAAGTGAGCGGTAAATGCAGCGAGCTGAATGTAAACATACTCGATATCACGCAGAAGGTCTATGATTCCACGTTCGCGATGATAATGCTGGTCGAGACGAATACTCTTAAAATCAGCTTCGCGGATTTCGCCGACGCAATGAAGCAGCTCGGAAAAGAGCTCGGGGTCGTGATCAGAGCTACCCATGAGGAGCTTTTCAGGACGATGCACAGAGTATAGCTGTTGCGGCGGCGCCATCGACATCCACGTGAGAATATGAAAGGTCTTAAGTAAACCAATGATAGACGCATACGATATAGTTGAAACCATAAAAATGATCGAGGAGGAGCACCTTGACATACGGACGGTAACGATGGGGATATCCCTTGTCGACTGCATACGCGGCAGTATCAGCGAGACCTCCGATAACATATACGACAAAATAACCCGCAAAGCGGAAAAGCTGGTGCCGACGGCGGAAAATATCGGCAAGGAATTCGGTATTCCGATTGTCAATAAGCGCGTGGCGGTAACTCCGATCTCGGTACTCGGCGGCGCGCTTGAGACAGACGATCTCACCCCGCTCGCGAAAGCGATGCAGCGGGCGGCGGATACGCTGGGTATAGATTTTATCGGAGGCTTCTCCGCGCTTGTGGAAAAGGGCTTTACAAAGGGCGACCTCCGGCTTATTAACAGCTTGCCGGAGGCTCTGGACGTGACGCGCAACGTATGTGCGTCTGTTAATGTCGGAAGCAGCAAAACCGGTATAAATATGGACGCCGTAAAAATGATGGGGAGGATCATAACCGAAACGGCACAGCGCACCGCCGACCGCTCCTCAATAGGCTGCGCGAAGCTCGTGGTTTTTGCAAATGCCGTACAGGATAACCCCTTCATGGCGGGTGCGTTTCACGGTATCGGAGAGCCGGAGTGTGTTATTAACGTCGGTGTTTCCGGTCCCGGCGTCGTTAAATCCGCGCTGGAAAAGGCTCCCGGAGCGGATCTTACGGAGGTATCCGAGATAATCAAAAAAACCGCGTTCAAAATAACCCGTATGGGACAGCTCGTAAACTCCCTTGCCGCCGAACGTCTCGGCGTACCGTCCGGTATAGTCGATCTTTCTCTCGCCCCTACGCCGGCAATCGGCGACTCGGTCGCGAGAATACTTGAGGAAATGGGACTTGAGGTTTGCGGCGGATGCGGCACCACGGCATGTCTTGCTCTGCTCAACGACGCGGTCAAAAAAGGCGGAGTGATGGCGTCCAGCCATGTCGGCGGACTGTCGGGCGCGTTTATTCCTGTCTCTGAGGACGAGGGTATGATAGAAGCGGCTAAAAGCGGTGTCCTCACGCTTGAAAAGCTGGAGGCAATGACCGCGGTCTGCTCGGTCGGTATCGACATGGTGGCAGTTCCCGGGGATACACCTGCCGAAGTGATATCCGCGATGATAGCGGACGAGATAGCGATTGGCGTGGTCAATACAAAAACAACGGCGGTCAGAGTAATTCCCGCGGTAGGTCATAAGGCGGGAGACGAGATATCGTTCGGCGGTCTGCTCGGCAGCGCGCCTGTTATGCCTATAAAGACCTCCTCTCCGGCAAAATTTATTAACCGCGGAGGACTTATCCCCGCTCCGCTGCATAGTCTGAAAAACTGAATAGATTAATAATTTTTTCAGGAACCAGTTTAAATAATGTTTAAATAATTCAGGGAACTTTTTGAAAAAAGTTACCTGAAACCCTCAAAAACTTTTCCGGAGGGGATAAGTAATTGGATTTGAGTAAGCAAGATATTCCGTCGCCGTCTCCGACTTCTCCGGACTTCAGCGGAACGCCGCGACGTGCATAGCGTTTCTCTGAGCTTACAAAAAGCCGGAGGCGGAGATGAAACACCATGCCTGCTGAAATCAGAGATATACCTTTTCCAGAGAAGTTTTTGGGAGGTTTCAGGAACCCTTTTCATAAAAAGGGTTCCTGAGAAAAAGTACCCGTCTCCGACTTCTCCGGACTTCAGCGGAACGCCGGGAGGTGCGCCGCGTTACTCCGAATTTTCAAAAAGCCTGAGGCGGAGATGAAACAACTCGCTTGATGAAATCCAACACACCCTTTAAGAAA
>CALYAD010000044.1 GCA_944393415.1 uncultured Clostridia bacterium
GCTGTCCGCCGATTAAAGTGGTACGCGAGCTGGGTTCAGAACGTCGTGAGACAGTTCGGTCCCTATCTGTCGTGGGCGTAGGATATTTGAGAGGAGCTGACCTTAGTACGAGAGGACCGGGTCGGACATACCGCTGGCGCACCGGTTGTACTGCCAAGTGCACAGCCGGGTAACTACGTATGGGAAAGATAAACGCTGAAAGCATCTAAGCGTGAAACAGACCTCAAGATGAGATATCCAGCGGCTTAGGCTGCACAGGTCACATGGAGACTACATGTTAGATAGGTCGGAGGTGTAAGTACAGTAATGTACTCAGCTGACCGATACTAATAGACCGAGAGCTTGAACTTCCAAGCGAAAAGATTGTTCGAATAGTTCTTTATTCGGTTTTGAGTGAACATTGAAGCACTCAGGCGGTAAGGAGCGGAGATATATACAGCGTATATTGAAAGGCGGCGTTTATATTTTCCTTCTCTCCGTATTTCAGTAGGTGATTACAGCGGTCAGGGTACACCCGTTCCCATCCCGAACACGGTAGTTAAGCTGTCTCGCGCCGAAAATACTCAGCCCTACCGGGCTTGGAAAAATAGGTCGTTGCCTACTTAGAAACCAGGAACTCAAATGAGTTCCTTTTTGTTTTTAATAGATATTAGTTAAGTTTTTAGGAGCTTAAGAACTCTTTTTGAAAAAAGGGGTCTTTATTTATTACTTATTTTATTATTACATTGTTTATAATAGATAATTTACAATTTGTTTTTTTGTTTATTTTGTCAATTGCTTTTTAAATTTTTCTGTGATATGCTTTTAGTAGTTATTTAATATACACGGAGGTTTCTTGTATGAATGGTACTGTCTTTTTAAGAAAAAAGCTTGTTATTTATGTTTGCTTATTCCTACTTCCGGCTATTTTGTTTATAATCAAAACGAATCCAATTAAAGAAAAAAATGAATTTGCTTTTCAGATATTTTATACATTGAGAGAGGATGGATACTATGTAACCGGATTTAAGGGGTATCCACAGAATATAGAAATCCCGGAGGTGTACGAAGGGAAGCCTGTTGTTGGAATTGGAGAAAAAGCATTCTATAATTCCTACCAGTTGACGAGCATAATTATACCGGATAGTGTAACCAGCATCGGTAATGGTGCGTTCGAAAATTGTCACAGTTTAAAGCAAATTAGACTCTCAGCTAATATAACGAGAATTGGAGAGCATACGTTTTCGGGGTGCCGCCTTGAAAGCATAAACATTCCAGATGGTGTAACAAGTATTGGAGCGTACGCGTTTTATGGATGCGATTTAAAGCAAATAAACATTCCGGATGGTGTGGCAGAAATTGGAGAAGGTGCATTTAGAGGTTGTGGTAAACTAAAAAAAATCAATATTCCTGACAGCGTAACGAAAATTGAACAGTTTGCATTCTATTATACAGGCTTTTATAATACTGAAACAAATTGGGACAATGGAGTGTTATATATAGGCAAACACTTAATTGAAGCAAATGGCGAAATACTTTCAGATGATTATGTTATAAAGGATGAAACAATTTCGATTGCTGATTCAGCGTTTAGAGGCTGCAGTGCACTGACAAGTGTAAATATACCGAATAGTGTGCTTGGTATAGGAGCTTATGCGTTTAGTTACTGTGGTGTAGAATGCGTAAGTATGGGTGATAGTGTAATAAGAATAGGCGATGCTGCGTTCAACGGCTGTCGATTGCTAACAAGCATTAATATCCCGGATAGTGTAACCAGCATAGGAAATGAAGCGTTTAAAAACTGTCGGTTGCTAACAAACATTGATATCCCGGATAGTGTAACCAGCATAGGAAATGAAGCGTTCAAAAACTGTCGCTGGCTAACAAGCATTAATATCCCGGATAGTGTAATCAGTATAGGAAATGAAGCATTCAGTGGCTGCTGGGGTTTGACGGACATTTATATTTCGGATAGCGTTACAAGTATAGGAAATGCTGCTTTTATGGATTGTTACTTATTAAAGAGTGTAAATATTCCAGACGGAGTATTGAATATAAAAAATTCCACGTTTTATAACTGTGCTACATTGAAAAGTATCAGTATTCCGAAAAGCTTAACAAGTATTGAAGATGTAGCATTTAGTGGGTGTACTTCGCTTACAAGTATCAGTATTCCGAACAGCGTGACAAGCATTGGAAAGGGTGCGTTTGAAAATTGCCGGAGTTTAACGAGTATAAATATTCCGGACGGTGTAACAGAAATTGAAAGTGATGTGTTCAAGGACTGCGGAGGGCTGACGAATATAAATATACCTGACAGTGTAATAAGTATAGGAAATAGTGCGTTTATAAACTGCATAGGGTTAAAAAGTATAGATTTTCCTGATAGTATGATAAATATAGGAGAAAGTGCATTCAGAAATTGCATAGGATTAACGAGCGCAGATATTCCGGATAGCGTAAAAAGTATTGGAAGCGGCGCATTTGAAAACTGCAGCAGTTTAGCAGTCATAAATATCACGGACAATGTAACAAGTATGGGCGGTCATGTTTTCGATGGGACATGTTATTACAATACTGAGAGTAACTGGAAATACGGAGTCTTATATATAGGTAATCATTTTATTAAGATTGATAAAAATTATGTTTTGGATGAATTGACTATTAAAGAAGGAACTATTACAATTGCAGGTAATGCATTTGAGGGGTGTAGATTAAACAAAATATCAATTCCTGAAAGTGTAAAATATATTGGAGCCGGTGCATTCAGCGATTGTAGAAGTCTAAAGCAGATTAATATTCCAAGTAGTGTTACATTCATAGGAGAGCGTGCGTTCAGTGATTGCAAAAATCTGACGAGTGTAAGTATACCGGAAAGTGTATCAAGCATAGGGCATTATGCATTCAGTGAGTGTACCGAACTTACAACTATCAGTATTCCGGCAAATATAAAATATATGGGAACCGGGATATTTATGGGTTGCCGGAAACTAACGAACATAAGCATTTCGGCCGGTGCAACATGTATCGGCGACAGTATGTTCAGCTATTGCGCCGGACTGACAAATATAAATATTTCTGAAGGTATTAAAGATATAAGTAGCGGCGCTTTTGATAATTGTACAAAACTGACGAGCATAAGTATTCCGGTTAGCGTCAAAAATATAGGACGGAGAACTTTTTCAGGCTGCGGAGAGCTTAAAAGTGTTAGTTTTTCCGGAACAATGGCAGAGTGGACTGCTATTGAGAAAGAGGCGGAATGGAATTTGAATACCGGAGAAATAACTGTTAAATGTCTTGACGGCGAAATATACGAGCAAGGATATAACGAGTGAGTGTATCATATCAAAATTAAGGGACGCTCATATTAGGCAAGTCTGTTGTTGGATTGGAGAGACGGTATTTAATAATTGCAGCGAATTAAGATAAAATGCCTCCTATGGTATGATTAAATTACCATAGGAGGGTTTTTGCATATATATCAAGTTTAACTTACAAGAGTGAAGTCGTCTGTATTATTATAATGTAATATCGTTTTCACGCTAAATTTCTCCTTGATTTCTAAACGGTGTACCTACAAAACCGATTTGGCGAAAATCATCCATATTATGCCTTACTATGTAATCTATGTATGACGCGACCATTTTAGCGGTAAGGACGTAACCGCAGGCGTTCATATGACCCCCAAGATAAAATTTGTTTTTGAAATAACCGTCGTAGACAGGACCATACTTTCTGAGATCTATAACGTAAGCGTTATTGAAGTAGTTTGCGAGCTCGTAAAGAAGCTCTGCGTGTGCGTCTCCTTGGGAGGTTTGGTATTCGTTTTTATCCTCTCTCGGCATAGTCATGAAAAAGAATTTGGCATCAGGCTCTATATCCTTCATTCTTGATACGATCTGAGCGTAATAGCCTGCGAAGGTGGGTTTGTTTTTGCGCGGGTCGTAATCGCATATATCGGCAAGCGAGCCGATTTCCATATTTCTGCCGTACAGATCGTTTACCCCGAGAGCGATTATATACGCGCGACAGGCTTTATCCTTATCCCAGAATCCGTTTTTTTCAGCGAAGCTGTTGCAATATTCCTCAGCGGTCATACCGCCTCGAGAGAAATTGTATACCTTGCTGCCTGTCATACGCGCTATATACTGCCCCCACGAGTATTCAAAAAAATCGTGATACCCTTTATTGCCTTTACCGTCGGTGGATTCGAATTCACCTGAGGATAGACTGTCTCCGATACAGCCTATCGTGCGAAAAATGCTGCAAAAGCCACCGTCGTCCTTGATAATATCGAGCGGTTTTTCGTTTTCTTTTTCAAACAGTACTTTTATATCCATTGACAATTCCCCCTGTAACAATATATTTACATTCGGATTATAGCATAAAAAATTAATAAAATCAAGTCTATGGATGAAAAACAATAAAAGTACGGGAAATTTTTCAAATACACTTGCAATAATAAAGGCTTTATGTTATAATAATACATATAAATTCGTATAATACTTACCATATCAAGGAAAATAAATCAGGTAAGGATAATATATATCAACGATGTAGAAAGGAAATATATCATTATGAAGCACACGGACATAAGAGAACTTTTCACTTCCCCGGAAAAATTTGTTGACACAAAGGTTACGGTATGCGGGTGGGTACGCACCGCCAGAGATTCCAAAACGGTGGCGTTCGCAGAAATAAATGACGGCACCTCTTTCAGGAATATACAGCTGGTCTTTGACAAAACCGGTATGGGAGAGGATGAGATCAGAGACGTAATGAACGTCGGTGTGTCTGTAAAAGCCGAAGGTATGTTTGTTTCCTCAGAGCGTAACGGATTTGAAATTGAGGTAACCTCGATAAAGGTGCTCGGGACATGTCCGGCTGATTATCCGCTTCAGAAAAAGAGACACACACAGGAATTTTTGCGCACGATCCCGCATCTTCGTGTACGTACAAGATATTTTGAGGCGCTTTTTATAGTCAGAGACCGACTCGCCTTTGCGATACACAGCTATTTCCATTCGCATGGTTACCGTTATGTCCACGCACCTATTATAACCGGAAGTGACTGCGAGGGGGCGGGCGAGATGTTCCGCGTAACGACTCAGCCATGGAACGCGGAATATAAAACCGAAGAGGAATACTACGGCGATGACTTTTTCGGCAAAAAGGCAGGGCTGACAGTTTCCGCTCAGCTTGAGGGAGAAATGGCTGCAATGGGGCTGGGAAGGATATATACCTTCGGACCGACATTCCGCGCAGAGCACAGCAACACTACCCGACATGCGGCGGAATTCTGGCAGATCGAGCCGGAGGTCTGCTTTGCCGATATAAACGATATAATTGAGGTAGCTGAGGATTTTATAAAATATATTATTAAAGATGTATTGGATAACTGCTCAGAGGAGCTTCGGTTCTTTGACCAATGGGTTGAGAAGGGCCTGATTGAGAAGCTGACAAATGTTATCCGAAGTGATTTTGCCAAGGTGGATTATTCAGACGCGGTCAAAATACTTTCCGAGTGCGGCAGAGAATTTAAATTTCCGGTGGAATGGGGGTGCGATCTTCAGACGGAACACGAGAAGTACCTGACCGACGAGTATTTCAAAAAGCCTGTTTTTGTGGTAAATTACCCTGCAGACATAAAATCATTCTATATGAAACAAAACCCCGACGGGAAAACGGTCGCAGCTACCGACCTGCTTGTTCCCGGTATCGGCGAGATAATAGGCTGCAGCGAAAGAGAGGCTGACCTTGAAAAACTGACCGCCGCAATGATAAAAAGAAATATGCCCCTTGACTCTTACAGAGATTATCTTGATACCAGAAAATACGGGAGCGTACCGCACAGCGGCTTCGGGCTGGGCTTTGAGCGCGCTATTATGTATATAACGGGCGTTCAGAACATACGCGATACGCTTTTATTCCCGAGAACCGTCGGAAGCCTTTGATCTTCCGATATATATTCTTTCAAAAACCACGACGCGTTAAGACCTCCGTGTGAAACGGAAAACGGTCTGCGGTCTTAATTCAGCTCATGGGCGATACCGTAATAATTTTAACAGAAATTAATTAGTGGTTCGCCCTTTTTTTATAAAAAATTTAAACAAAGAGCGGTATGCTCAAAAAACATAAAAGAAAGGAATAACCAGATGTTCACACTCTCACCACGACAGGTACACCTTGATTTCCATACCAGTGAAAAAATCCCCGGTATCGCCGAAGATTTCGATCCGGAGGTGTTTGCAAAGACCTTTAAGGAGGCTTTTGTAAGCTCAGTCACTGTGTTCGCGAGATGCCACCATGGATGGCTGTATTATCCGTCAGAACGTTTTCCGGAGATGATACACCCAAATCTCGTTAACAGAAATCTGCTTCTTGAGCAGATCGACGCCCTGCATAAATACGGTATTAACGCTCCTGTTTACATAACTGTTCAATGGGATTATCAGGCGGCAAAACACCACCCCGAATGGCTGATCCGTAAGAAAAGCGGAGCTCACGAGGGAGAGCCCTTTTCATCTCCGGGATTTTACCAATCGCTTTGCGTAAATACCGGATATCTCGAATATCTTGAGCGGATAACTGATGAGGTAATGGAAATGCTCGGGGATAAGCTGGACGGTTTATTTTTTGATATAGTCGGCAACCGCGCCTGTACCTGCGCTGCCTGCCGCGCCGAAATGGAGGAGAAGGGGATAGATTACGGAGATGACGCGGAGGTCGAAAAATTTGCGAAATTCACTATGGACCGTTTCAAGAACAGAATGTCGGCGAGAGTAAAGGCAAAAAAACCGGATTGCAGCATTTTTTATAACGCCGGTCACGTAGGACCGATAGTTCACGACAGCAGTGACGCTTTTACTCATTTCGAGCTTGAAAGCCTGCCGAGCGGAGGTTGGGGATATCTGCACTTTCCGGCAACCGCGAGATACGCCCGGACGCTCGGAAAGGACTGCCTCGGTATGACCGGTAAGTTCCACACCTCATGGGGAGATTTCCACTCGCTGAAAAATCAGGCGGCGCTCGAGTTTGAATGCTTTAAGATGCTCAGCTACGGTTTTGCAAGCTCGGTCGGAGATCAGCTTGAGCCCTGCGGAAGACTCAATCCCGCCACATATAAACTTATAGGGAACGTATACCGTAAATTCGCGGAAAGAGAAGAGTGGGCCAGACCTTCATCACCTGTTACCGAGGCGGCTGTAGTTACTCCTGAGGATGAGATAAAGGGAGGTATACCGGAATGTATACGCGGCGCGGCACAGATGCTTGAGGAGCTTGCCGTACAGTTCGATATAATTGATACCGAATATGATTTTTCAGGATACAAGCTTATTATTCTTCCGGAAGGACTGAAAATTTCTGAGGATTACGCAGCAAAGCTTGAAGCCTTTGCGAGAAACGGCGGGAAAATAATAAGTATCTCAGACGGAGGCTTGTGCAACGGTAATTATCCCGCCTTTTTCGGAGCCGATTATTCCCCTCATCCAGAAGCCTGTGATTTTGCGGTGGCAAACGAACTGATAGGAAAGGAGCTTTGGAAGGGCAACGAATTCGTTATGCAGCTTTCGTCCGCTGAGATCACCCCAAAAGCCGGAGCAGAGATTTTGATGGAAGCGTCCTCGCCATATTTTTACCGCCACGGCACGAGCTTCTGCTCTCATAAGTATACGCCCTCTTCCAAGAGCGGATACCGTCCGTGCGTTTTGAAAAACAATAACGTTATCATATTCGCTCATCGCCTGTTCTGCGAATACTTCGTATATGCGCCGAAGTGGTGTAAGCTCATGATGCGTGACGCTATAGAGATTCTTGTAGGTAAAACAATGATAAAGCATAACGGACCTTCCACACTGCAAATCAGCTTACTAGAACAGCCGGAAAAAAACAGATATACGCTCCATATATTGACCTATATTCCTGTCCGCAAATGCTCGAGCTTTGATATAATAGAGGATAGCACACCGGTATATGATCTCGATATATCCCTTGCTCTTCCGAAAGATATAAAATCAGCAAGACTTGTTCCGGAAAATATCCCTGTGGATATAAATAACGGCGTATTGCATATTGATTTTGTTGACGGTTACGGGATTGTGGAGTTAAACTATTGATATTTGCAGGCTACGGCCTTTAAAAGTTTTTGAAGGGTTTAAAAAAGTTTCCATGAAGTCTTTTTCGTAGAAAACCCTTTGGCGCCGTTGTGAGGTATGACGCTGAGGGCATAAAAAAGTAAAACCTAAAAATCCGGGTCTCTCTCTACGCTGATGCTTCGCGTTTGAGACAGACCCGGTTATATTTATCCGATTATTTTTTCTTTGCAAATATACGCTGGAACAGCTTGACTATTTCAACCAACGGAATGATACAGAACGCAAGACCAAGAGCAACAAAGTACTCCGCCGCGTTTATAGACTCAAATCCGAAAAGTCCGGAAAGGAACGGAATATAAATAACTGCGGTTGTAAGCGCAAGCGCCAGAGCGCAGGCGCCCCACAGGAATTTGTTCTGATTTTTTATAGTGAATATGGAGCCGCGCCTTGATCGCATGTTGAACGATTGGAATATCTCAGCCATCGACATTGTAAGGAAAGCCATAGTCATGCCGTCGTTGCTGTCTGTAAATTCCCAAGCTCCGCCCTCCATCACGTGACCGATAAGATATGCGAGCACGGTCAGAAGCGCGACAAAGAAGCCTTGATAAAGTATGTCATATGCCACTCCTCCTGCGAATATGCCGTCCTTGGCGTTACGGGGGGGTTGTGACATAGCGTTTTTCTCATTGCTTTCGACGCCGAGCGCGAGCGCGGGCAGGCTGTCGGTTATAAGATTTATCCAAAGAATATGCGCGGGCTTCAGTATAGTAAAGCCTACCATTGTGGCAAAGAATATTGATATGACCTCGCTGAGGTTGGAGGATAGCAGGAACTGTATGGATTTGCGGATATTTGAATAGATCTTGCGTCCTTCCTCAACAGCCGAAACTATAGTCGCGAAGTTGTCGTCTCCGAGTATCATATCGGCAACGTTCTTGGTAACGTCGGTTCCGGTTATGCCCATTCCCACTCCGATATCCGCGCTTTTTATGCTTGGCGCGTCGTTTACTCCGTCTCCGGTCATGGCGACGATCTTGCCGAGGGATTTCCACGCTTTGACGATACGGACCTTGTGTTCAGGCTGAACTCGGGCATAGACTGAATACTTCTCAATATTTGCCGTCAGCTCCTCGTCGGAGAGCTTGTTCAGGTCGGCGCCTGTGATCGCCTGGGAGGGATCGGTGAGTATCCCGAGCTCCTCGGCTATGGCTACCGCCGTATCACGGTGGTCGCCGGTTATCATAACGGCGCGTATTCCGGCGCTGTGGCACTGTTTTATAGCTTCCTTGACCTCAGGACGTACCGGGTCGATCATTCCGACTATGCCGATAAAGGTAAGGTCTTCCTCAAGCGCCTCGGGAGTATATTCCACGGGAGGAGCCTGATAGTCACGGTAAGCGGCGGCGAGAACTCTCAGCGCCTTGTCTGCCATACGCTTGTTTTCGCCGAGAATCTTCGCTCTGTCGTCTTCTGATATTGGGCGAACCCCGCTATCGGTAAGTATGTTAGTACATTTTTTCAGAACCTCGTCAGGAGCGCCCTTTGTGAACTGACGTATTTTACCGTCTGTTTCATGTACGGTAGACATCATTTTGCGCATCGAATCGAACGGCGCTTCACCTATTCGGGGACTTGTCTTTTTCAGCTCGTATTTCGGAAGAGAATTTTTGAACGCGAACTGTACCAGCGCCGCTTCGGTAGGTTCGCCCGTAACGTTTCCGTTTTCGTCCACCTCGGCGTCTGAGCAGAGCGACATAGCGGTGGCAAGAAGCTTACGGTCGGGGGTATAGTCGTCTACCACGGTCATTTTGTTCTGTGTCAGAGTACCGGTCTTATCAGAGCAGATTATCTGAGTGCATCCGAGCGTTTCCACCGCGGTAAGGCGGCGTATCACCGCGTTGCGCTTTGACATTTTCGTAACGCCGATGGATAAAACGATCGTGACGACGGCGGCAAGCCCCTCAGGTATCGCCGCGACGGCAAGCGAGATAGCGAGCATAAATGTATCGAGCATGACATCCGCGGTAAATTCCCCGGCTCTTACGACTCCGAACACGAACATAAATACACATATTCCGAGAACAAGATATGTCAGTATCCGGCTGAGCTGTGAGAGCTTGATCTGCAGGGGGGTAGCCTCGTCGGAGGCTTCTGAAAGCGCGGTGGCGATCTTTCCCATTTCGGTGTCCATACCGCAGGCGGTTATTACCGCCACGCCGCGGCCGTACACAACGGTGCTGCCCATATAAACCATATTCTTTCTGTCGCCCAGCGGGATATCCTCACTGTCGGAAAGAACGGTGTCTTCTTTATTGACGGGAACCGATTCTCCGGTAAGAGCGGCTTCCTCCGCTTTAAGAGAAGCGCATTCAAGTATGCGCGCGTCGGCGGGAACGGCGTCTCCGGCCTCAAGAATTATAACGTCTCCTACTACGAGATCCTCGCTTTTTACGTGAGTAATAATGCCGTTTCTGAGTACCTTGCTTTGCGCGGCGGTCATTTCGCTTAACGCGGCGATCGCTTCCTCCGCCTTGCTTTCCTGTACTACCCCGAGAACGGCGTTGAGAATAACGACGAACAGGATAATGAAAACATCGGCAAGCGATTCTCCTTCATAAATGGCTGTGATACCGGAGAGGAGAGCCGCGACCAGCAGAACGATTATCATCGGGTCAGCCAGCTGTGCAAAGAATCGCTGAAGAAGGCTCTTTTTCTTGCCCTCTACCAGCTTGTTTTTGCCGTTTCTCTCAAGCCTTGCCGCAGCCTCATCCGAGGTAAGCCCCGTCTGGGACGTGCCAAGCTCCTTAAGAACGGCGTCCTTTTCTGCTGAATAATACTTCATGCAGTACCTCCAAAAATAATTGCGTGTTATTTATGCGCTGTGTGACAAAATAAAAATGCGTGGACGCGCCACGCGAAAACTGTGCGGGAGCGGTGTCACCTGGCATAGCACGCTTGCTACACATAAGTCTCAATAATTAAGGCTGACCGGGTTTTGGACCGGGATGACGGACAGCCGCACGAATGTGCAATCTACTCCCTTATGATTATGATATTATACTAACATAATTAAACATATTTGTCAATATCAGTTCAGGTATTTAAAGATAAATTTAAATTAACGATATATTTTATTAACACTTCGCCGCGGATAGAAGAAATTAAGTTCAAACAAAATAGATTAAAGCCATTTTTTACGCTTAAATATGATAACAAGTATTACGCTGATTATAGCGCTTATCGCAATAACCGCCGGGTATCCGAATTTCCATGTAAGCTCCGGCATACCTGTAAAGTTCATACCGTACCATCCGGCTATAAGCGTCAGGGGGAGAAAAATAACCGTGACGATGGTAAAAACTCTCATCAGGTCATTTTGCTGTATAGAAAGCTGAGACTGATATTCTTCGCGCATCTGATTTACAATTTCCTGCAGATTTTTCACGGCGTTAAGATATCGGTCGGTACGTGTGCCCAGTATAGAGATGCGTTTCATCGTCTGGGCGGAAAGCATTTTGTTATCGTTAGCCGTCATTTCATCAAAGATTGAGTCAAGCTGTTCATAATAGCGTTTAAGTCTGAGCAGTTTTTTTCGCCAGAGGCAGATTTGCGCAAGAGCGTTGTGCTTATTACCGGATAGTATTTGTGTTTCTTCGTTATTTATTTGATTTTCAAAACGATCGAGGTATTCCATATCGCCCTTTAAAAGCTTCACAAAAAACAGATATAACAGCTGCTCGTTGTGTATATTTCCGTCGGCGTTCAGTTCATGAAGGATTTTTTTTACGTATTGATGAGCGACCTGGTCTCTGCAAAAGAAAAACAAGTGTTTTTTATCGATATAGATCAGTATTTTGGAGCTTTGGGATTTGTCCGTACGTATATCATAAAAATCAAAGGCCAGCAGGTCAAATGTTTCATGACTTTCAAAGCTTTCGCTTTGACACTCGTTGATATAATCGATAATTCGTTGATCGATGTAGCCCGCAGCCTCTTTGGATTGAGCGAAATCAAAAACCCTCTGCATTTTTATTCCCTCTTTAGTTTTGTAATGTCAGATATTTATCCGGTTTTTAAATTGGCCGATTGAGTGAAAGTTCCGTTCACGGTATGGAGTGGCGTATATAAAATAATTCAGATTCTAACTGAACTCAGGAATAAAGCTTTCCTTTGCGCTGTCGCCGTTCTGAGTATACAGATAGGAAAAGCCGAGCTTCTGGGCATGAGCAACTGTGCGCAGGTAAGCGTTTTTTGGCAAACGTTCGGTAAGCTCCGGAAATTTTACGTTTGTCATCGGCGTATACTGACTCATAAGCGACAGCGCTATATCGTCTTTGCCGTATTCGGAAAAAAGCCGGGTGATAATTTTTCTTGAGTCTGCGTCAGAGCCGGGAAGGATAAGATGCCGTACAAGTGTTCCCGATAACATCAGCCCGTTTTCAAAAACCGGACTTCCTGAGATTGATCTCATTAGTTTTATCGCGTTAAAGGCGGTTTCGGGGTAATCTTGAACTCCGGAATAGAGCAGGGATAGACGGCTTGAAAAGTATTTGATATCCGGCATAAAAATATCTATAAGTCCGGAGAGGGAAGATACCGCCTGCGGGGTTTCATAACCGGAACAGTTATATACGACCGGGATTTTAAGCCCTTGTTTTTTGGCGATTTTCAGAGTTTTTATTACGGAAGGTAAGAAATGCGAAGCGGTAACAAGGTTGATATTGTGCACACCGCGCTCCTGTAGACATAGCATTGCTTCGGCCAGCTGTTTTTCGGTATATTCAGTACCGAGGGAGGTGTTACGGCTGCTTATTTTACTGTTCTGACAATATACGCAATGCAGTGAGCAGCCGGTAAAAAACACGGTGCCGGAGCCTTTTTGACCCGATATACACGGCTCCTCCCACATGTGGGGAGCGATGCGCGCTATCTTCATTTTATCCCCGGAGCCGCATCGTCCGGTATTTCCGACCGTTCGGTCCGTCCCGCATGATATGGGACAAAGCGTACATCTTTTATACGGATTCTCAGCCATGTGTGACGGCAAGTAAGAGCGTCGAGGTCAAAGCGGCTAAAACAGTCAGAGAGAGAATGGTGTTTTTTACTGTACGACGGCGTCTGAGCTTAATGACAATCCCAAGAAAGTCAGGATCGGAATTCGGAATATCGGTAATATGTGTGTTTTTTAATGATTTTTTTATGCCGGCATACTTTTTATTACAGCTTTTACAGGCGGAAAGATGCGTCTGTATTAGTCTGGCAGTACGGGCGGAGCAACATCCGTCAGCGTATAGCGGCAACAGATCCGATACAACGTCGCAGTTGTTTTCAAATAAGTCCTTCATTTGCAAGCTTCTCCTTTATTTGATTTTTTGCGCGGAAATAAAGCACTTTTGCTGAGTTTTCAGTAATATCCATTATCTCGGCGATTTGTGAAAACGGAAGATCGGAGACTCCGCGTAACCAGATTACTTCACGGTAACGCGGGCGCAGGGTGTCCAGCGCTTTTCTGATCTTATAGCTTTTTTCGGAGCGTTCGGCGTATGCTTCCGGAGAATAGTCCTCGTCGTCGCAGAGAGTTTCCCCGAAGGCCTCAAGGTCAAGCGGCGTGTTTTTGTGTTTACGCAGGTAGTGGAACCAGATATTTTTTCCGATAGCGCATAGCCAGGTATATACTGTACAGGAGGCGTTGTATCTGTAGAAGCACCGGAAGGCCTCATAAAAAGTCTCCTGCGTCAGTTCCTCCGCAAGGTCGTAATTTTGTCCGCAGGTGCGGTATAAAAAAGCGAAAACGTCCCGATAATATGTGCGGTATATGTTTTCAAACTCCTCTGTTTCCTTCAAGGCGCCTTCTCCTTTCCGATTTTGATTATAACATTATTCTAACAGCTATTTGTTAATAAATCAAGCATTATATGACAGACAGCGGTGATAGCGTAAGACGGGAAGCATATCCCGCCGACGCAGTCAATGGCCTGCGTGACCAAGCAGTCGCTCCGATAAACGACCTGACGGTCGCTCTTGACAGCTCGCCGGGATAACGCTCCGCGGTAATCAGGGCGGGGTCATCTCCCTCGCTGAGATTACGGCGCACATTTTCATTTTTCAGAGAGGCAATTTAGCGAAAAATGGTTGACAGTTTCGCAGTCATGGCAGAATCCCACAGGTTATATTTTACACATTTAATTGTAAAATAGTACTATATTTTAGAAAAATATAAAAACCGCTGACCCCTGAAAATAAAGAGGCTTCAACGGTTTTTATTCTGGCGCGCCCGGCGGGACTCGAACCCACGACCTTTTGGTTCGTAGCCAAACGCTCTATCCAACTGAGCTACGGGCGCAGACCCTGAAACGTATGCGTGACATAACATTTCAAGGACGCTTATATATAATAGCACAATTGCTTTAATTTGTCAATACCTTTTATGAAAAAACTCAAAATTATGTTGAATTTTTTGAGGAAAACATTTAATGTTCGCCGTTCTTACGCGCTTTCAGGCAGCGCCTGATAATGAAAATAATGGGAAGAACAATGGCAAGCAGTACCGCGGTTCCCAGAAGCATCATAAGCGCGAAGTAAAGAGAGGTCCCTTCAAATTCAGTGTTCACGTTGTAACGCTCGGCGTAATCCGCGGCATATGCGTTTTCGGAGGTATCGAGCCTGATGCTTTCACAGTTAATAAAAGCGTCATGACCGATCTCGGTTACGGACGCCGGTATTTTCAGATCGCCTATCTTTGTACAGTTATAGAAGCACTGATCGTCGATCCTTGTAAGTGTTTCAGGCAACGTGATGTTACTTAATATGTGACAGTCCCGGAAACATTCAAAAGGAAGCTCTTTTAGTGAAGCGGGAAGGGTAACGGACACAAGGTTGGTGCAGTTACGGAAAGCCGCCTCACCGATCACCTCTACCGAATCGGGTATAGTAACGCTGTAAAGCGTTGTGTTATTCTGAAAAGCGGACTGAGCTATCTCTTTGACCGGAAGTCCGTCTATCTCGCTTTCTATATTAACGACCGGAAAGTCCGCCGCCGTTCCTATAATTATAATGTACGTTCCGTCGTCACTTATCCTGTATTCCACTCCGCTTTGCGCCGGAGCCGCGTAACCGGGAAAAGAAAATACACAGAAAAGCAATGATAACAGCATAAGAAATATAGATATGCTCTTAAGACGCTGTAAGTTTTTTGCCATATTTCGGATACCCTCCTCTTCATATAAGATTATGCGAGCGAAATTTTTTAAGTAATTTTTATGTGTTTCGGCATTAATATTATACAATGCCGTAGTTTTTTTTTCAACAGCGGCAGCATAATTGAATATTGCGTTTTTGTAAAGTTATTTTTAAGAAATTATTCTAAAATGGATTCCGTAGCTTCCATCTCGTACTGACGTGTGTAGAGAGCGCGATAATAGCCGTGCTTATCCATGAGCTCGTCATGTTTGCCCTGCTCGACTATTTTCCCGTTTTTTACAACTAAGATCAGATCGGAATTACGTATGGTAGACAGGCGGTGAGCTATTACAATTGAGGTTCTGCCTTTGATAACATTATTTATCGCGGCTTGCAGTTTTTGTTCCGTGATGGTATCAACGGAAGCAGTCGCCTCGTCAAGCACGAGAATTTTTGGATCGGACAGTATTGCGCGGGCGAAGGAGATCAACTGTTTTTCTCCGGCGGAGAGCAGGTCTCCGCCCTCTCCTACATCGCTCTCAAGCCCTTTTTCAAGATGCTCGGTAACGCTTTCCGCCGAAACAAGCTTTAATGCGCGCTTGATATCGTCGTCCGAGGCTCCGGGGTTTCCGTATAAAAGATTTTCTCTTATTGTGCCGGAAAAAAGATGCGGTGTTTGCAGAACATAGCCGATAGCGGAATGCAGCCAAAGCTGAGAACGCTCTTTTGCGTCTTTACTGTCGATCAGCACTCTTCCGGAGGTAGGTTCAAAGAAGCGGCATATAAGGTTTACCAGGGTGGATTTCCCGGCGCCGGTCTCACCGACTATAGCTATGCTCGAGCCGTATGGGATCTTGAGGTTGAAATGCTCAAGCACGTATTCGTCTCCATCGGGATACCGGAAGCTGACGTCCTCAAATTCTATATCTCCTCTGATCGGTTCCCAGTTTTCTTTTTTGGGGTTAAAGCTGTCGCCGTATTTTTCGATTACCTCAGCAGTATCGGATACATCCGATTGGGTTTCCAGTAGTCTCGAGAAGCGTTCGATATTTACCTGTGTGGTAATGAGATCGGAAACAGCGTCTATTAACCAGCGCACCGGCTCCATCATACCCTGCGCGTAGGACATGAAAAGGGAAAATGTACCGACTTCGCTTTCGGCTATGTAACCCCCTCGCCAAAGTACCACCGCGAGCGCCAGAGACGAGGCGAAGTTCATTGTAGCTGAAAACATGCCCCGCAGATGCGCGCTGCGAACTGTTTTGGTTCTGATTTCTGAGGTGTCGGCAACGAAATGCTCAGCCATTTTGTCTTCTATCACAAGCGTTTTTATTGTTTTTGCCCCGGTGATCCCTTCATTAAAATTACCGGTTATCTTGGAGTTGATCTCCCTTATCTCACGGTTGACTCTGATAAGTTTTTTCTGAAAAAAGGAGAAGATCACCGCTATAAGCGGAATAATAAGTATTACCATAAGCGCGAGCCTTGGATTAAACGCAAGCATAACGCCGGCAGAGCCTATAAGGTAGGAAAGGTGCCATACGCAGTCCATTACAGTCCATGAGACAAGAGAGCCGATCCGCGAGGTATCGCTCATTATCCTTGCGTGTATGTATCCGACACTGTTTTGATTATAGTAGGAAAGGGACAGTGTCTGAAGATGGCTGAACGCGGCGTTCCTAAGATCCTTGTTAACGTTGACTTCTATGCGCATCGCTAAATGGCAGGCGATATAGTTTGTCGCTCCGGCGGTAAGAATCGCGAATATGTATAGGCATATGAAGTAGGGGAGCGTATCCAGCGTGCCGCCGCCGATAAAATGATCCAGAGCATAGCGCTGGAAGAGCGGGAGAGCGATATCCACGACGCTCCCGGCTAATCCGCAAAGCACCATAAAAAACATGATCCCGCGGTATTTATACATAAACGGAAGTATTTTTCCGACTCCGAAAAACGGAAGGGATTTTTTAGTGTTTGATATTTCTTTCACGTCAAAACCTTTCTGCGTTATTATCAGCTGTGCGGGTCAATCAGACTCCGGACTGTATCTCAAATATTTTCTGATAAGGACCGCCAAGGTTTTTAAGCTCCTCGTGCGTGCCCTGCTCGACTATTTTTCCGTGCTCAAGCACGATTATCTTATCGGCTTTTGAGAGAGTAGTGATCCTGTGAGAGATGATTATTATGCTTGCCGAGCCGAAGCGCTCCTCGAGTGAGGCGCGTATTTTTTCATCGGTCTCGGTATCAACGGCTGACAGCGAATCATCAAAAATAAGTATCGGGCTGTTTTTAGTAAGTATCCTTGCGATCGCCGCGCGCTGCTTCTGACCGCCGGACAATGTGACCCCGCGTTCCCCGACCACTGTGTCATAGCCCTTTGAAAAAGCTGAGACCGTATCGTCAAGGCATGCGGCTTTTGCCGCCGCTCGTATTTCTGAAAGCGAAGCGTCAGAACGGGTTATACCGATATTTTCCGAAATCGTACGGGAAAAAAGGAACGGCTCCTGAAGCACCACCCCGATGTTTTTTCTCAGGTGTTCAGCTTTTATATCGGCGATATTGACGCCCCCGACGGTTATTTTTCCGCAGTTATCGGGGAGATCGTACAGTCTGTCAAGCAGCATGATCAAAGTGGATTTACCGCTTCCGGTTCCTCCGAGGATTCCGAGTGTGCTGCCGCCCTTCATGGTAAAGCTGATATCGTTTAGGACGGCAGGGCAGCCCTCGTACGCGAAGCTCACATGCTCGAACACAATGTCTCCGCTCATGTCAGGCTCGGTTGCGCCGGGACGGTCATGCTCCGGTTCTGATTCCATAATATAACGGACGCGGTCGATGGAAACCCCGGCCTTGCTCATCTCGGATATCATTCTTCCGAGCTGACGGATAGGCCATACAAGCAGTGAATTATAGGAAATAAACGCGACATATTCTCCGGAGGACATACTTCCTTCAACGCAGAACACAGCTCCGAATACCAGCACAAGCATGATCTGTATTCCGGCAAGAATATCGGAAACGCTCCAGAATCGACTCATAAGCTTTGATAAGCTAATCCATAGACCGGTGTAAAATTCATTGTGTTCCTCAAAGCGATCGCGCTCGTATTTTTCGCGTCCGAAAGCCCGTACTACTCTGACGCCGGTTAGGTTTTCCTGCGCGATGGCGGAAAGCTTTCCCTCGTTTTCATCGCATTTCTCAAAGCCCTTTCCGATCTTGCGGTGAAAAATAAAAGAATATGCAATTATAACCGGAGTAGGTATAAGCGCGATAAGCGTAAGAGGCAGATTCATCGAGGTCATGAAGGTAACGGACAGTACAAGCAATATTATGATCCGAAATATTGAGGAGAGCTGTTCCGAAACAAAATTTTTAATAGTATCTATATCGGAAGTGCAGCGCTGTATTATATCTCCGGTACGGTTTTTCATATGCCACGAAAAAGGCAGGTGCTCTATATGTTTAAACAGACTGTCGCGCATGTTTTTAACAAGAGTTTCGGAAGCGGCTGTATTACTTACTCTGAAAATATACTGAAACCCAACCTTTACGACCGCCACGACTATTATTGCCAAAGCCATTATCCAGAGATTTTCTCCGAGATAATCAAAGCCGCCGAAGAAGTTGACTATCCTCATAACGCTTTCCGGAAAATCCGGAGGATTTCCGCCTATAGCGTTATCTATGGCGGCCCGTATTATCTGTGGGGTTACCATGTCCGCGAAAGCTGTGAGCGCAGCCGAAAGTATACTTATTATAAACATGATCCGACAGCCTTTAAGAAATCGCCGGATCAGAGCTGTTTTCCCCTTTTTCATAAATGTCTCCCGTGCCGCCGCAGGCGGCTAAAAAACCGTTTTTATCGGTTTTTAACCGTTTTAGCGTTTTTTAATAAACATGAAAAATTTTCGTAAAATATATGCGTGAAACCGTCCATATAACAGGTCAATTATAGCATATCAAACCCGTAATGTCAAGTGAAGTATGGAGTATATAAACAAGTATCGGTTTCGGTATATACTTCAGTGTTGAAATGTTAATAAAATAATGGTATAATCAAGTTGATTATTGCGAAACGCGAAATTTTAAAATAAAATAAATTGGTGCCGACAGTATGAAAAGACAATATTTGAATGAGACGGTCTATACCGCGCTGCAGAAGCGCTTTGACTACATTTTCAGTGAGTTTGAGAATATATACGTTTCCTTCAGCGGAGGCAAGGACAGCGGTTTGCTTCTTAATCTGATCATGGATTACAAAAGAGAGTATTATCCTGACCGCGTGATCGGGCTGTTCCATATGGATTTTGAGGCACAGTATACGGTAACCACAGAATATGTTACCCGTACATTTAAAAAACTGGAGGAGGAAACGGAGCCTTATTGGATCTGCCTTCCGATGGCTGTCAGAACGGCTCTAAGCAGCTATGAGATGTACTGGTATCCGTGGGATGATAAAAGACCGGACATCTGGGTGCGTCCCATGCCCTCTTTTCCGTATGTCGTCAATACAGAGCATCCGTTCAAGTATTACAGGTACAGGATGAATCAGGAGGATCTCGCCAAGCAGTTCGGACGTTTTTACAAGGAAAAGCACGGAAACGGCAAAACGATATGCCTGCTGGGCGTACGCGCCGATGAATCGATAAACAGATACAGCGGCTTTTTGAATAAAAAGTACGGATTTGGGGGTAAATGCTGGATAAGCTCTTTATTTAAAGATGTGTGGTGTGCCTCTCCGATCTATGACTGGACTCTGAGCGATGTCTGGCACGCCAATTACTGCTTTGGTTATGACTATAATAAAATTTATGACCTGTATTTTATGGCGGGTCTGAAGCCGACGCAGATGCGCGTGGCGTCTCCCTTCAATGATTACTCAAAGGAGAACCTGAATCTTTACCGCGTTATTGATCCGGTCATATGGACGAAGCTCTTAGGGCGTGTATGCGGGGCGAATTTTGCCGCTATATACGGTAAAACACGGGCCATGGGCTACCGGGGGATAAAGCTGCCGGACGGCTACAGCTGGAAAAAATATACTATATTTTTACTAAGCACATTGCCGGAGCCGCTGAAAAACAATTATGTCAAAAAGTTCAACACCTCAATACGCTTTTGGCGTCATACCGGAGGCGGTCTTTCCGAGGAAACTATACAGGAGCTTAGGGAAAACGGTTATAATATAGAGCTTAACGGCTTTTCAAATTATACGGTAAAAAGAAAATATCGCGTTAGATTTATCGGAAAGATACCGGATAATACAGACGATATAAAAAGCACAAGAGACATCCCAAGCTGGAAAAGAATGTGCTACTGCATACTGAAAAACGACCATAACTGCCGTCATATGGGCTTCGGTCTTACCAGAACGGCTCAAAGGCGAATAAACTTACTTAAAAGCTACTACAGAGGTATACTTGATGAAGAATAATGAATTTAAAAGTCCGGCATATAACGTTACAGCGGTTCCCATAGAGAAAATAATGCCGAATACATATAATCCGAACAGTGTCGCCCCGCCTGAAATGGACCTGCTTTATGACAGTATAAAGGAGGACGGGTATACGATGCCGATAGTATGCTATTATTCAAAAGAGAACGACAAATATGTTATAGTGGACGGGTTTCACCGTTACAGGGTAATGAAGGAGCACCGGGATATATACGACAGGGAAAACGGAATGCTGCCGGTATCGGTGATAGACAAGCCGCTTGAATGTCGTATGGCGAGCACAATACGGCATAACAGAGCAAGAGGGACGCATAATGTGGAGCTGATGAGCAGCATTGTAAAGGATCTGCAGGAAATCGGCCGCTCGGACGAATGGATTTCAAAGCACCTGGGAATGGATAAAGACGAGGTACTCAGGCTTAAACAGATCACGGGTATAGCGGCGCTGTTCCGGAACGTCAAGTTCAGCAAAGCATGGCAGCCGTTTATCGACCCCCGCGATTGGAACGGCGATGATGAGTGTGAGGAGGACGATTCCGACGAAGAAAACGGAGACGATATAACAAACAGTTAGCTCAGGGAACGCGGAAAAAATAATTATTGGTGAAAGGCAGGATCATTTATATGAGGCTTGAATTAAAAAATATCGAAAAGAGCTTTGGAGAAAAACAGGTGCTGAAGGGTATCAGCATCAGCGCCGAGGGCGGCAGGGCCTTTGGTCTGCTTGGCAGGAACGGAGCCGGTAAGACTACCACTATCCGTATTCTTATGGATGTTTTTCCGCCCGACTGCGGCGAGATTCTGATGGACGGTCAGCCGATAGATTATAACAACATACAGATAGGTTATCTGCCTGAGGAGAGAGGACTGTATCCCAAAAAGAAGATCATGGATCAGCTTGTTTATTTCGCGACTCTGAAGGGGATGGAAAAAGCCGGGGCTGTCAGAGCCATCGGATACTGGCTCGGACGGCTTGGAATGACGGAATATGCCGATAAAAGGCTGGACACGCTTTCTAAGGGTAATCAGCAGAAGATACAACTGATTACCGCGCTTGCCCACGACCCTCAGATCGTAATACTTGACGAGCCTTTTTCCGGGCTCGACCCGGTTAACGCCATGCTGCTCAAGGACGTAGTCAAGGAGGAGATAGAAAAAGGTAAAATAGTGTTATTTTCCAGTCATCAGATGAATTATATCGAAGAATTCTGCGACAGGATCGCCATACTTAACGGCGGAAATGTAGTGCTTCACGGTGATCTGCGTGAAATAAAGAGGAATTATGTACGCGATAAGCTTATAGTCCGTTCCTTGCAGGCGGATAAAATATTGAAGGATACTTCTTTTAATACCTCCGCAAGTGAAAACGGAGACATAGTCGTGTACCTCGCTTCACCGGAACGGAAGCAGGATATAATGGAAGAGCTTACGGGAAAATATGATATTGACGAGATCAAGGTATATGAGCCTTCTTTGAACGATATATTCGTGGAATACGCGGGAGGTGGAGTATAACGCTTATTTCATTATAACGCAGTTTGAATTTTCCAACGAAAATTATTCATATCTATTTGAGTCGCCAAAGGCGACATGAGGTGATTAAAATGAAACAATTCATAACCATACTGAGATTTGAGCTTAACAGCTATTTTAAAAATAAAATATTTGTCGGAATTACAATATTTCTTATGGCTGCGATCGCCGTTGTCATGTTTTTTCCGAGATTTTCCGGAACGGGAGATAACGCGGACGGCGAGCCGTCAGAAATTTCCGACCAAGGCGTTATGATAATCGCTTCAGAGGATCTGTCGGGCGTTCAGGCCGTAGGTGATGCCTTTGCGGCGGCGTTTCCCGGCTACGAGGTCAGGGTCGTGTCTGAGGGAGTAGAGACCGTCAAGGAGAGTGTTGTTTCAGGAGAGGCGCAATGCGCTTTCTTTCTCACAGGGCCGACCTCTTATACGTATTTTGTGAATAACCTGTCTATGTACGATACCAACACCGCGATAGCGGATGAGCTTCTTTTGAACATTTACCGTATAAACGCCATGACACAGGGAGGTTTGTCAGCCGAGGAGGCGTCTGGTATAATGTCGGCGGTCATGGAGCACGAGATACAGAGCTTAGGCAAGGATCAGATGCAGAATTTCTTTTACACCTATATAATGATATTTGCTCTTTATATGGTAATACTGCTTTACGGTCAGATGGTGGCGACAAATGTAGCGACCGAAAAAAGCTCACGCGCAATGGAGCTGCTCATTACCAGCGCAAAGCCAACCTCCATGATGTTCGGTAAGGTAATAGCGTCCTGCCTGGCCGGTCTTATCCAGCTGATCGCGGTATTTGGCTCTGCTTTTCTGTTTTTCAACATAAACAGAGGGTATTGGGAGGGCAATTATATTGTGGAATCCATATTTGATATGCCTCTCGAGCTTCTTATATATATGCTTATATTCTTTATACTCGGATTCTTTATATACGCGTTTATGTACGGCGCTATAGGCTCCACCGCGTCGAAGCTTGAGGACATAAACACCTCTGTAATGCCGATAACCATTATCTTTATCGTCGCGTTTTTCGTGGTCATATTTTCAATGACCAGCGGAAATATAGACAACACGGCAATGCTCGTCTGCTCTTATATACCGTTTACCTCTCCTATGGCGATGTTCACACGGATTGCTATGAGCAGCGTGCCGTTCTATGAAATAATAATTTCTATCGCTATCCTTATAGTGTCCGTACTGGGGATAGGGGTGCTGTCGGCGAAGATCTACCGTGTAGGAGTACTGCTTTACGGGACTCCTCCGAAGCTCAGCGCGATCATAAAGGCAATAAAAAAGGCGTAAAAACATGAAAATCGATATAGGTAAGTGGATGAGAAAGTATACCGAGGCTGTCTCCGACTGCTTTTGCGGGAGGATAAGATTTATCGGACTTCAGGGCAGCTATGCGCGAGGAGAAGCTACGGAAAGCAGCGATATAGACGCGGTGCTTATACTCGACCGCCTTGACGGGGAAGATGTAGAAAAATACGGCAGAACGCTTGATACCTTGCCGGAAAGGGATAAGATATGTGGTTTTTTATGCGGAGAGGAGGAGCTGAAAAACTGGGAAAGAGCCGATCTTTTTCAGCTCTGTTTCGATACGGAGCCTGTTTTAGGAACGCTTGACGGTTACATTAAAATGATCGGGGAAAGCGACATCAGGCGCGCGGTACGGCTCGGAGCCTGTAATATCTATCATATGTGCGTTCATAATATGCTTTATGAGAAGAATGCCGAAATTTTAAAGGGCTTGTTCAAATCCGCTTTTTTTACGCTTCGCGCAAAGGCTTATCTTGAAACCGGAAGATATGAAATGAAAAAAACCGCGCTGCTGTCGCTTCTTTCACCGGAAGACCTGGTTATCTCGGACACCGCTGAAAAGGTAAAAAAGCTCTGCTTGTGGGACGGGAAAACTATAGACGCTTCGGAGAAACTGCTTGCTTGGGCATCCGAATGTATAAAGAACATAGCGGGGGATGGCTTATTTGCGTAAGCCATCCCATTTCAAATAATTTTAATGACGGCTCGAACCGCCCCCAAAATGTATGTACGGCACAAAAAGCCCCTGAGGCAGAAGATATTAAGTTTTGAGAAACGAACCGTTATAACGGCTTGAGGTCAGGGCTTGTATTTTTTAAGAGATAGCCGAATCTTTCAGATAAGCTTAAAAGCTTTTTTGGGTGTAGTTTATTGATCTGAGGAAAGGAATGTTTGGATATGGATAAAATTCTTGTGATGGAGGATGACGAGGCAATAAGAGAGGAGCTTACGGCGCTTCTTAACGCAAACGGTTTTCTTGCGGTCAGCGCGCCTCCGTGCGACCTTGCGCTTCTTGACGTTAACATGCCGGGAGAAAACGGATTTGAGGTATGCAGAAAATTAAGACAAAGCTCGGATGTTCCGGTGATATTTTTAACGGCTCGGGATTCGGCGGAGGACGAGATAATAGGCTTCGGGGTGGGAGCGGACGATTATATCAGAAAGCCGTATAATTCATCGGTACTGCTCGCTCGCGTTTCGAGACTGCTTAAGCGGAAAAATTCTCTCGTAATGACCGCGAAAGATCTGACCTTGGATATTCAGGATATGTCTGTCCGGTACGGAGACAAAACGGCGTATCTGACTAAAAACGAGACCCGTATACTCGCTTGTCTTATGCGTAAGGAGCTTTGTACCAGAGATGAGATAATCGAGGAGCTGTGGCAGAACAGTCTGTATATCGACGAAAACACTCTGTATGTCAATATTAATCGTTTAAGGGATAAGCTTAAGAGCTTAGGGGCTCCGGAGCTTATCCGGACGGTACGTGGGGTAGGATACAGATTATGAAAATATGGGATTATATATCTTCAAAAGCGATAACGCTCTGTTTTCTCGGGATTGGGGCTGCGTTTTTCTGCATAGTGTGCGCGGCCGCGGGAGTTAGCGGCTATCTTTTATCGGTGCTTATAATATGCTATATTTTTTTGATCCTGTTATGGCTTTTGACAGGGTACTTTATTGAACGCGGAAGGCTGTTAAGGCTTGAGCGGGTGATCCGTGAGCTTCCGGAAAAGTACCTGCTCGGAGAGGTCATACCGACTCCTTCAGGGATGTTGGAAAGGCGTTATTTTCAAATAATGCGGGAAATCTCACGCTCTTCGGTCGAGGTTGCAGAGCGCACCCGCAGAGAAGCGGAGGATTACAGGGATTATGTGGAAAGCTGGGTGCATGAGATAAAAACTCCTCTGACCGCATGCTCCCTGATACTCGCTAACGGAGGAGACGCGCGAAAGCTGAAGCTTCAGCTTTCGCGCGCCAACGACCTCACCGAAAGCGTGCTTTGGTATGCGAGATTGCGCACTGCGGAGAGAGATACTAAAATAAAAGAGTTCAGCGCGTCGGAAGTGATAGACGCGGCGGTTAAGGGTCAGATGGAGCCTCTCATTGCAGCCGGTATAAGAGTAGAGACCGCTGGCGATTTTAAGGTGTGTTCAGATTTCAAGTCGGTTGATTTTATGATAAGGCAGCTGCTTATAAACTGCGCGAAGTACGCTCCGGGAGGCCGAGTCGCCGTAAAAGCCCAAAACGGGGTGATATCAGTAATAGACGACGGTCGGGGTATACCGGCTCACGAAATACCGAGGGTTACGGAAAGAGGTTTTACCGGCGCGTCCTCCGCGGGCGGTACAGGCATGGGGCTGTATTTGGTAAAGGAGCTCTGCGATAAACTCGGAATAACTCTGAAAATAGAATCTGATCCGGGAAAATACACAAAAGTAAGCCTTGCTTTTAATAGTCTTACAAAACCGTAAGACAAATATATATTCTTCGTTAGATAAAATAAGCGGTTTTTGTGTTATCATATATCACGGTAGTTTTACCGCAAGAATATTTAACGGAGGCGATTAATATGAATGAAATACTTGATATCCGTAATGTCACGAAATATTACGGGAGCGGAAGCGTCGTGACAAAGGCGCTTGACTCTATTTCCTTTTCGGTGGAAAAGGGAAGCTTTACGGCAATAATGGGCGCGTCGGGCTCAGGTAAGAGCACGCTGCTGAATGTGATATCGACAATAGACCGAGTCAGTGCCGGAGAGATAATGATAAACGGTATGTTTCTGAACGATCTGAACGAGGACGAATTGTCGGCGTTTCGCCGTGATCAGCTCGGGTTTATTTTTCAGGAGTACAACCTGCTCGATACGCTGACGGTAGAGGAGAATATAACTCTGCCGCTAAATCTCAAAAGAGTCGGTTTGACCGAAACACAGCGGGAGCTTAAGCGTGTATCGGAGGCGCTCGGGGTTGGGGATCAGCTTAAAAAATTCCCGTACGAGCTGTCCGGCGGACAGCGTCAAAGAGCGGCGTGCGCGAGAGCGATCATTACAAATCCGGCTCTTGTGCTTGCGGACGAGCCGACAGGAGCGCTTGATTCCAAGAACTCCAAAGCGCTGATGCAGACATTTATTATGATGAACAGAAGCCTTGGCTCAACTATCCTTATGGTAACTCATGATCCGGTGGTCGGGTCTTACGCGGACAGAGTGCTTTTTCTGAAGGACGGGCGTATCTGGAGCGAGTTGTACCGTGGGGAACGGGAACGCAGGGAGATGTACCGTGAGATAATGACGGTATCATCCGCGCTCGGAGGAGACAATCTTGCCGGAAACGGAGGCGACGGTGATGCTGTTTAAGCTTGCTGTAAGGAATGTCCGGCGTCAGATTGGCAATTACCTTATATATTTTATCACGGTATCTATGACCGTTTCGCTTCTTTTTGCCGTAAACAACATAATATTCAGCCGCGAGCTCTCCGCTTTTTCAGAGAACATGGAGCTTATGAGCGAGGGCCTGACAGCCGTGACAATATTTATTTCGCTTATAGTGGCGTTCGTGCTCAGCTACGCCACGTCGTTTATGCTGAGGCTCAGAAAGCGTGAATTCGGCACATATCTTACGCTCGGAATAACAAGACGGAATATTGTCAGCATCTTTGTGGTCGAAACAATGATAATATGTATCTTTGCCCTGGCGCTGGGTATGATTTTCGGACTGTTTATATACCAGGGACTTATGGCGGTGATGATGAATCTGCTGGAAATGGAATTTGCTTTATCGGCTTATTCACTGAGCGGAATAGCCTTTACCGTCGTGCTTGTCATATGTATATTTATTATTTCCTCGCTTGCCTCGGCGCTGTACCTGAAAAAGACAAGTATTAACGAGCTTATACACGGGGACAGAAAGGTGGAAAGAGCCGTTAAGCGCCCGGCGGTCTGGTTTACGGTTACACTTGTGTTTTTTGCGCTGTTCTTAGGCAGCATATTCGCCTGTAACTACTTTTGCGGCATCATATCGGAAGGAGGCGGGGCAGCCACGGGCTTTTTCCTGACGTTTGTTGTAATGGCGGTATCGCTTGTGCTTTTTCATATCGGACTGTCGAAAAGCATTGTTTATATCCTTATGAAAAACAAAAGGCTGTGCGTCAGAGGCGGAAATATTTTTGTGCTGCGTCAGCTTTCCGGCACCCTTTCCTCAAGCTCTGTCATGATAGGGTTTCTTGCCTTCCTTTTGCTGTTTTCAGTAGTGCTTTCAAACATATCTTTTGCTGAGAGAGCGCTGCTGAAAACCTCGCTTGAGCGAAATGTCCCGTACGATATCATGTATAGCGCGGATACAGGTTCGGAATACGCCATCCCTGAAGATCAGGCGGAAAATATTATAGAGAAGTACGTAAAGATTCTTGATAAAAAGCCTTACGGGCTTTATACCTCCGGAAGAAGCGATTTTTACGGTCAGACAAGATACAGCGGAGAGGGTTACGAGGATACTACAGACGTGTTTATGCCGCTCAGCGAGTTTAATCTCCTGTGTGAGTCGCTTGATTGCGAGCCTCTTACCCTGGATAACGAATTTTTTATTATCGCTAATATTCCGGAAATACAAAACTGTAATATGCAGGATGTTATATTTGAGTGGAACGGAAAGGAGTACGGATATAAAGGCTTGTCGATGCAATATCCGATGTTCAGCTATACGTTCTTCTACGTGGTCGTTCCGGATGAAGCTGTAACCGGAATGGAAAAAGTGATCGACTGTATCGCATATGACGCGGAGAACGGCAGCTTTGACGCGTCTGCTTTAAGGGAAGAGCTTTCGTATGATTATATAACCTCCGACGGTTACCAATCAACCGCCTGTGATTACCGGATAAGAGAATACAGCAGACAGTATCAGAATGCACAGTCTGCTGTACTTGTGGTGGGAGCGTTATTTGTATCGGCTATTTTCCTTTTGATGGCTATGGCGATATTGGCTCTGAAAACGCTTTCCGGGCTTGCGGACGATAAAAAAAGATATCTTGTGCTTTACCGTCTCGGTATGGGAAGCGGGGAGCAGTCGCGGACGTTATTTAAACAGACGTTTACCTTTTTTATCATGCCGTTTGCCGTGGCGGTGCTGTCGAGTATACCGACCGCGATCATTACTAACAATATTGTGAGCACGGTAGGCATGGATTCACTGGCGTCGCGTATATATACTATTGCGGCGGTGATAGCGGCGGTGTTCGTGATCGTATACCTGCTTTACTATCTTGCTACCTATCTTATAGCCAAACGCACGGTAATTTACCGTAATTACTGAGCAATTACTGAAATTAATCACAGAGCTCTGAATTTTTGCAAAGCTCTTTTACTGAAGCTCAGTGAAAAGCCGTTTCGTCTATCAGCTTAAGCTCAGACGCGTCAAAATCCGGACTGTTTACGCACTTCAGGTTTATAAGTATCTGCTCCGGAGACGACGCTCCTATAAGGACTGAGGTAACGGCGTCGTTTTTCAGAACCCACGCAAGCGCCATTTCGGCAAGCGATTGTCCGCGGCGTGAGGCGATGTCATTCAGCGCGCGTATTTTTGCCAGAGTTTCGTCGGTGAGCTGGGAGGATTTAAGGAAAGCGTTTCGGGCGGCGCGGCTGTCGGACGGGATACCTCTCAGATACCTGTCGGTAAGTACTCCCTGAGCCAAGGGACTAAAGCAGATAACGCCCTTTCCCTCCTGCTTTGCGGCGGAGAGCAGCCCGTTTGTTTCGGGTGTACGGTTAATGATATTGTAGGAATTCTGGTTTATAATAAACGGAACCTTAAGCTCATTAAGCAGATCGGAGGCGCGTTTCATAGTTTCTCCGTTGTAATTTGACAGACCTACATAGAGAGCTTTACCGCTCCGGACTATCTGAGAGAGCGCAAGCACGGTTTCCTCAAGCGGAGTTTCCGGGGTCATGCGGTGATGATAGAAGATATCTACATATTCAAGTCCCATGCGCTTAAGACTTTGATCAAGACTTGAGATAAGATATTTGCGGCTTCCGCCGTCGCCGTATGGTCCCTCCCACATGTAATAGCCTGCCTTAGTGCTTATTATCAGCTGATCGCGGTACGCGCTCATGTCGTTTTTAAGTATTCTCCCGAAATTTTCCTCGGCGCTTCCCGCCGTGGGACCGTAGTTGTTTGCCAGATCGAAATGCGTAATGCCGTTGTCAAACGCGGTAAAGCACATTTCACGCATGTTATCAAATCTATCCACCGAGCCGAAGTTATGCCAAAGGCCTAACGAGACTATGGGCAGCTTCAGTCCGGAGTGACCGCAGCTTCTGTATTTCATTTGTGAGTAACGGGTACTGTTTGCCGAATAGCTCATAGCGTATTCTCCTTTTGATTATGATTGATTATGAAATTTCAGGTAAACATATTGTACCATTATTTATTTTACTTGTCAAGGGGCGGCTCATACTTGACATATTGCTTTTATCATGATATAATTTCCATATAAAAAAGAAAAAACGCAAAACACGAAAATTATTCAAATCTATTTTAGCCGCCTATGGCGGCATGGAGGATTAATATGAAAAAAGTACTTGTTTCCGGAATAGGAGGTTTTGTCGGTTCGCGTATAATGTGCCAGCTCTCCGACAGATTTGATCTCATAGCTTTTCCAAAAGGTATGCTCGCCCGTGCCAATGAAAAGGAAGTAATTCAGTTTATCGAAAAAAATCATCCTGATGTTATAATCCATACCGCGGCGGTTTCCGATATCGGATACAGCGCTCGGCATCCGGAAGAATCACATAAGGCCAATGTGCTTTTACCGGTGTGGATAGCGAAGGGAGCAAGAGAGACGGGAGCGAAGCTGTTGGCATTCAGCTCGGATCAGGTTTACTCAGGTATAAATAAAGAAGAGCCGTTTGATGAAAACGCCGTACTCAGTCCGTCAAATCTCTATGGATGTCAGAAGCTCGAGTCGGAAGGCAAAGTTATATCTGTCCTGCAGAGCGCGGTCATGCTGCGTGCCACATGGATGTATGATTTCCCGGGTTACGGATTGCCTATAAGAGGTAACCTTCTGCTTAATCTTTTAAACGCGGCAATGCATACTGAAGAGCTTAGCTTTTCGGAGTATGATTACCGGGGCATCACTTATGTCAGACAAGTCGTCGAGCTGCTTGTCCCGGCAATGCAGCTTCCCGGAGGCGTTTATAATTTTGGCAGTGAAAACAAACTGAATATGTATGATACCGCGATAGACTTCAAAAACGCGCTTGGTCTTAAGCTGTCGCTGAAAAAGGATGAGGACAGTACTTTTCGTAATCTTGCAATGTCCTGTGAAAAGATCAGAAAATTCGGCATTGATTTCGACAATACTCAGGACGGCATAAGACGCTGTGTTCGGGACTACGGTCTGTCAGTATTTATTCCCGGATAAATAAGGCGAATATTCCTACACGTTGGATAATACGTCAAATGAAATTTTACATAAAAGCTTGAAAAACTTATGTTTTTCTCCGGGCTGACGCTTACCGCGACAGCCTTTTTTTATGATGGCTGTTATTTTTTTAAATTTATTTTTATTAATATTTGATTAATAACTGCCTCAGGAAAAAATAAGAAATATTATTATTTTTTTGTAGTAAAATAAAAAATTAACTTGACAATTTTGTCGTAAAATGATATAATCATGACGTATGATATATTATTATCAAAAAATAATCCTGATTATATAATATTTTGGCATTATTTGTTATATCTCCGGGTAATATAAATTATATAAAACTCAGGCAAAAACATGGAGGTATCCTATGAATAAGGAAATGGCGGATAAATTAATACAATTGATGCCAACATTAAAGATAAGCTACAGCTTGATCGAAAAGTATGATTTTGTTGTAAAGTACAACGATGTCGTTAACGAAATGACCGCGAACAAAAAGGAAAGACGCATAATGTTAGGTCTGCTTATCAAAATGTCATACGATACTATAGATGTTATGATCAGAGAATTTTTAAGCAAGCTTTCCTATCTGTGCATAAAGAAAAGCTGTCTCAAAAGGTCGGGATGTAAGAAATATTTATCTATTTCAAAACAGCAAAAGTACACAACTCAGCAATTATTGCAGTTTCTGAATGACAGGCGTCAGAATTACATAAAGGAGCCGCAGGAGCTGAAGGATTATAAGCAGATTTGTGGCAGAATGGCATTCTATTTGGATCTGCTTGAGGACGAGGATAAGGACTATAATAGAGATACGGTGTTGGGAATCTGTCAGCTTTTACTTGATATGATCGATTTTCTGACCGAGTGCTTTTCGGAAATGAAAATAAATGATATCTGCATGATAGGTAAGACTAATAACATATAGCAGCGTCACGTCTCCGGCTACTCCAAATTTCGGCGGAGCGCCGGTACATGCGCCGCTGAAATCCAACACAATAGTGAAGTTTTGGGAAGATCGTAAGAAACCCTTTTTCAAAAGGGTTTCTTACGAAAAAAACTTAAGGTTGCCTCATAACTTTTTTAATGCTATGAAGCGGCCTTTTTTATTGTTTGTTTTCAATTATCGCAATCAAGCGCGATAAGCTCGCTTACGGTAACAAATTGGTATCCCATTTCAATCAGCTTAGGCAAAATGATCTCAAGAGCTTCAACCGTATAGTGCGGTTTGGTAAGATAGTCGTGCATTAGGACTATGGACCCGTTATGAACGTTGCCGAGTACATTTTCCGCGATGCCTTTTGCCGAGGTATGCGCCCAGTCCTCGGTATCCACGGTCCAGATGATTATTTTGTAGTTGAAGTCCGCGGCGCTTTTTACTGTTGTCAGGTTGCAGTATCCGGTCGGGGGACGGAAAAGAGAAGGGCTTTTTCCGGTCAGCTTTCTTATAATGGAATCGGTGCGGACAAGCTCTTCCTCCAGAGCCTGCTTTTCCGTATGCTGGCTTGTCAGATGGCTATAGGTGTGGTTGCCTATCTCATGACCTTCGGCAGCTGTTCTGACAAATGGGTCCGGATAATTCTCTATATTTCTTCCGATAACAAAAAACGTTGCTTTAACGTTATATTTTTTTAAAATATCGAGTATTTTCGGAGTAATTGTTGGATGCGGACCGTCGTCAAACGTCAGGGCTATAACCTTTTCATCAGTCTTAGCGCAGGAATACACGTTATCCTTTTTTCCGAATCCGCTCCAGGTGTATTCATTGTTTTCGGCGGCAAATACAGTGAGGGTAAGCAGCCAGACAGCATAAATGACGCAGAATATGCGAAGAAAAATACGTTTCACGGCAGCTCGTTAAGCGACGCGAAGCGATATCCCTCGTTTTCAAGCGCCGTAAGGACGCGGTCAAGAATATCCGCGTTTGTTTTCGAGGTGGGGTGAAGCAGCATTATCTCCCCGGGATGAGCGTTGTCAAGTATCTTTTTGATAGCGTCATCAGGAGCGGGCTGGCGGTTGTTGTCCCAATCGGCATATGCGAAGCTCCAGAAAACGGTTTTATAACCAAGCTCGCTTGCGTATTCAAGATTCTGACGGCTGAAACGTCCTTCCGGAGGGCGGTAAAATTTTGCTGCCGTTATACCGGCGCATTTCATAAGCGCTTCGTCCAGTCCGGAAAGCTGGGCTTCAAACTTCGCCTTGTCGCTGATCTTTGTCATATCAGGATGGGTTCTTGTGTGATTGCAGATCAGATGTCCGCTTTCCACCATGTGCTTTATAAGCTCGGGATTTCTGTTTACAAAATTTTCAAGTACAAAAAACGCTCCGGTGGCATTGTGTTTGTTTAAGGTGTTTACTATTCTTTCAACGTTCCCGTTTTCGTAGCCGGCGTCAAATGTCAGATATATGACCTTGTCTCCGGACTCGGCGGCCTTGGTGTCGCCGTATACGGCGTTATACTCTGTGATAAAGCTCATCTGCGGCTCAAGCGCCGGCAGACAGTGATCCTTATTGCGTTTTGCGTACCAGTTGAATGGTTCGCTTTCAGAGACCGCGAAAACAGGGTTAGGCATAGTTATTGTCATAGAAGCGAATAATATAGCGGTAAGCACAAGGGCTGTAATTGAGCGAACAAAAAATTTATTTTTCATTTCAGCGATTCCTTTCGTAATATTTCAAATTCAGAAAAGCAATATAATAAATAGGATATCGGACTCGCTTCCGGGAGTTTTTGTCAAAGCGCCGGAAATATAAGAACGGGGTTTTAAAAGTAAAATAACATTCCCGAGTTCGACAGCCATCGATTTATGCGGTTTTAGATAAAAGTGATTACATAGTTAGTTTGAAGCAATTTGCCTTTATTAAACGGTGTAATTTTTTACACATAAAGCAGAAAAAGTAACCCGAATTTTACCGAAATTTTCAGGCATATTTCATACAGCCGTCACATTACATGGGTATAATAATACCGTAAGATAAAAAAGCCATGGTCTATATGGTATAGCAAATAATATGAAAGGAAGGAAATAAAATGGATCAGAACAATAATAGTAATAACGATATGCGGGACACCGATAAATATCATACCGACCCGTCGGGGTACTATGATTCACGTCTCGGTCAGAGCGCGGATACCGGTGAACATAACGGGGTTTATCCTGACCGCATGGATAACGGATACGGCGGATACGGATACAGCTCCGATCCGTATAGCAGAAGCTACATGCCTCCGCAGCCGGAAAATAACGGAAGCAATAAAAAGCCTAAAAAGAGCGGCGGTAAAGGCATTACCGCGGTGCTGTTTACCGTGGTATGCGTAATGCTCTGCGTGGTATGCTTTTTGGTGGGTCAAAGATTTGGTTATACCGTTCCGTCGGATAATAATAACAACGGTAATCTTGGCGATAACGGAACGGGTGGCGTTCAGAATGATACGACGGGAACGACCGGTGAAAGTGAGTACCTGCAGAACGGCGATTTTGAGCTTGAACAGATAACCGCGGAAGAGCATTACCAGCTGTCGTCTGTATACCAAAAGACTATGAACAGCGTCGTTGAGATAACCACCGAGTCTGTTCAGACCGGCTCGTTTATGCAGCAGTATGTAACCACAGGCGCCGGTTCAGGCGTGATACTGACTGATGACGGATATATAGTGACGAACAATCATGTCATAGAAGGCGCTACAAAAATAACGGTAACTCTTACAAGCGGAGAAAAATACGACGCCTCACTGGTAGGAGCGGACGTAAAGACCGATATAGCGGTTTTAAAGATAGAGGCGACCGGGCTGAGTAAGGCTGAGCTGGGTATATCGGGTGATCTACTTGTCGGAGAACAGATTCTGGTTATAGGAAATCCTCTCGGCTCTCTCGGAGGCTCTGCCACTACCGGTATAATTTCCGCGACATCGAGAAATATTTCGGTTGAAGGTCAGCTTATGACGCTGATCCAGACAAACGCCGCTATCAACCCGGGAAACTCCGGAGGAGGCATGTTCAATATGTCGGGACAGCTTGTCGGTATAGTTAACGCAAAATATACTGATGAGGCGGTAGAGGGCATAGGTTTCGCGATTCCTATAGATACCGCAAAGGATATAATTGAAAGTCTGATCAACTATGGCTATGTTACCGGCAGACCGAATATAGGTCTGACAATAGAATACGGTACCTCGAGGTATCTGCAGTCCGTAGGAGCCACGAATTGGATAACTGAGGTATCGTCCGGGTCTGATGCCGCTAAGGCGGGGCTTAAGGTAATGGACCAGATAGTCTCTGTGGACGGAAAGGTGTTTTCCAACGCGGAAACGCTTAACACGTATCTTGATACACTGAAGGTGGGAGATTCCATAACGATAGTTGTAAACAGGTATACGTCGGTAAGCATTTTTGAATACAGCGTTGAGACGCTGACATACAACTTTACTTTGACGGAATATGTTTTATAACAGACCGTCTGAGTAAATTAATATACCGGATACGCATATTTGGTAAATATGCGTATCCGGAGTTTTTTTATTTATATTTTTATTACGCGAATAAGTGGGTGAGGTTTTTTATATAATATAAAGTATAAGAAAGAAAAATATACGCAAGAGAAGAAATATATAAGAGCTGTTTAATTTGATCGGAAATAAAAATACTTCGGATGATCTTTTAAAGCTTAAATTATAAAAAACGATTATGGTGATCCGAAAAAGGCGGCATGGTAATTGATATGGATAAAAAATTGATCATAAAAAAGTGCTGTGTCTGGGGCGCTGTGATAATCGGTATATATCTGTTTTTCCGATTTGTGTTGAAGCTCATACTGCCGTTTTTAATAGCCTTCGTGATAGCTTTTGTTCTACAGAGACCTATAAGGCTTATAAACGCGCGTACAGGCATAGGAAAGCGAATACTAAGCGCCGTTTTCGTGTCGGTGGTGGTACTGTTTTGCGGCTTTGTGATTTTCCTTTTGTTAAACAGGCTTATTAACGAGGTGGAGCGTTTTGCGGTTTCGGTATCGGAAAATTCAGACCAGTACGTGGCCGGCTTTTTTGCGTTTATTGACCGTATAGCGGAGAAGCTACCGTTTATCGACGAGATTGGTGCGGATCTTTCCGAGACGGTTTCTGACGCTATAAAGGGAATACTGACGACGGTGACGTCAAATCTTCCTCAGATAATCGGCAATCTGATAGGTATGCTTCCTGAAATACTTCTGTTCACAATAATTTTGATTATGGCGTCCTATTATTTTTGCGCGGATTTTGATGCCGGAGTTAAGCTTATCTATTCATTTATGTCCCCAAAGGCCAGAGAAGCGGTCGTACGTTTTAAGGAACGTCTGGCCGATACCGGGCTTGCATATCTCAAGGCTTGTCTTATATTGATGCTTATCACATATGTTGAGCTTGTGGTTGGTTTTTTAATGCTTGGCATACCGTACTCGTTTACTCTATCAATTCTGATCGCCGCGATCGATATGCTTCCCATATTAGGTGTGGGAACGGTGCTTATACCGTGGGCTGTCTGGGCATGGCTGGCCGGAGACACTTATATTGCCGTGGGGCTGATAATTATAAATCTTACCATAACGGTTGTAAGGCGATTTATCGAGCCCCGCGTGATCGGCTCGGGGATCGGCTTGTCACCGATAACCACACTTGTGGCAATGTATATAGGTTTTCGTCTTTTCGGCTTCACGGGTCTGTTTTTCGCTCCGCTTGCGGCAATACTGATACTTCATATGCTTCCGTCGGAGCTCGCCGAGAAGCTCGGGTTCAGACAAAAGGAGAAAAAAGAAAAGGTCAAGAGCTATAAGCTGAAAACAAAGAGCGAGGGAAATTAGAGAAAAGCTGTTCGGAAAAAGAAATATTCGGTAAATTAACGGAAAAATAAAAAAAAGCTATTGACAAAATTATTTTGGTAGTGTATAATGGAATAGAAAATATAAGGTTCCTTTGCAGGCAAGCGAAGGGAGGGAAATAAAGTGGCAGAAGTAAGGATAAAAGAAAATGAATCTCTGGATAACGCGCTCCGCAGATTCAAGAGACAGGTGTCCAAATCCGGTCTTATGGGAGAGATGCGTAAAAGAGAGCATTATGAAAAACCCAGCGTAAAGCGCAAAAAGAAGTCCGAGGCGGCAAGGAAACGTAAATATAAGTAAGATATTTAAATATCTCGGAAGCTTTGAGCGCGTGTGAGCGCTGTGTATTCAAAAATAAAAGGGGGCTGGTGTGCTGGATGTACATAAGCCCCGATTTCTTTATATTTTTGATTTTGGGTAAATTCCGACGGTTTATTTTTAAAGGCTGGATCTTATATGCTTAGTAAAAACGATATGCTCACAGTTGACGTGACAGATATAAACCACATGGGGCTTGGAGTGGCAAGACACGCGGGACAGGTAGTTTTCATACGCGGTGGAGTCACCGGGGACAGGCTTGAAGTGAAGATAATAAAGGTCGCTAAAGCATACTGTGTGGCAAGAATAGAAAAAATCATAATCTCCTCGGGGTATCGCAGAGAACCGGAATGTCATACTTTCAAGCGATGCGGCGGATGCGTATACGGACATATAACTCCGGAATACGAGGATGAGTTGAAATACGAGCGGGTAAAGAACGAATTCCGGAGATTCAAAATCGACGCGGAGGTCAAAGCGGTTATATCGGCAAAAACGAAGGGCTACAGGAATAAGCTGCAATGTCCTGTGGACGAGTACGGAAGGATCGGATTTTACGCAGATCACTCACATGAAATAATTCCGATAGAGAAATGCATCCTGCAGGAGGAGCGGCTTCATCCGGTTTTTTCATTTTTACAGACACGGTTACAAAAATCCAAGATAAGCTCGCTGAGACATATATACCTCAGATGCGGTGTCGGAAGCGGAGAGGTGATGGTATGTTTTGTTTGCGGAGAACGCAGCTTTGATGGGGAAAGCGCGCTTGCGGAGCTTTTGATATCGGAATTTCCCGAGGTCAAATCAGTCGTCCTTAATTACAATCCTCATAATACAAACGTCGTGCTCGGCAAAGAATGCAGAACACTTGCCGGAAAAGACGTTATATTCGACATATTATGCGGTCTGAGGTTTGAGATACACCCGCTTTCATTTTATCAGGTAAATCATGATTGTACCGAGCTGCTATATAAAACCGCGGCGGAATTAGCGCGGGTGAGTAAGGAGGATACCTTAGCGGATCTTTACTGCGGCATAGGTACCGTCGGAATGTGTATAAACAGCATGACGCCGGCTAAAAAGCTGATAGGTGTTGAGATCGTACCGGAGGCGGTGGAGAATGCCCGTCACAACGCCGAGATAAACGGTGTTGAAAACGCGGAATTTTACTGTATGCCCGCAGAGGAGACCGAGCTTCCAGATGCCGACGTGGTGGTGGTAGATCCTCCGAGAAAAGGCTGCGCGCCGTCGCTAATCGAGCATATAGGGAGAATCGCTCCGAAAAGAATGGTATATATATCCTGTTCGCCGGATACGCTTGCGCGGGACTGTAAATTGCTGATTGGTTACGGTTACAGGCTTGGTACGGTCCAGCCGGTAAATATGTTTCCGGGAACTGCTCATGTGGAGACGATTGCGCTGATGACAAAAGCGCAATAGAAAAATTGTTTTATTTTACGGACTAACAGATCGGTCGTTGTTTATACGTAGGTTTTCTCTGCTTATTGCGGATTTTAAGTGATTTATTGTAAGTTGGCTGCAACGCGTAGCAAAAAAATGCGACATAAGTTATAACAAAAGCTTTATTGTTTTTATCGGTCTTATTGATTTTTAAACGCTTTTTGTTTTGTGAAGCAAAACACGAAATTTTTTATATCTGTTAAAAACCTATAAAAACGGTTAAAAACCTATAAAAACGGTTAAAAACCGATAAAAACGGTTTTTTTAGCCGCCTGAAGGCGGCATGGAGGATTAGCGTGAAAGAATAATCTGATCGCATCAAAATGCAGATAGTTTCACGCATAAATTTTTTAAATGTACATAGTACTTTTGCTTAACAAATACTCACCTTGTGAGTATTTGTTAAGCACGAAAATTATTCATATCTATTTGAGTCGCCAAAGGCGGCATGGAGGATTAGCGTGAAAAATATATTGCATCGCGTCAGAATGCGGCTGGTTTCACGCCTGAATTTTCTAAAAGTACATAGTACTTTTGCTTGGCAAATACTCACAAGGTGAGTATTTGTTAAGCACGAAAATTATACATATCTATTTGAGTTGCCAAAGGCGGCATGGAGGATTAACATGGAAACGAGAACTGAAGGTGCATACGACGTAGCGGTCTGCGGTGGAGGAATCGCGGGAATCTCAGCTGCGCTTGCCGCGGCGCGAAGCGGAAAAAAAGTGATTCTTTTAGAAAAACAATATATGCTGGGCGGTTTGGGTACTGCGGGCTTGGTTACGATATACCTTCCGCTTTGCGACGGCTGCGGACACCAGGTATCATTCGGGATCGCGGAGGAGCTGCTGAAGCTGTCAATAACATACGGCGCGGACTCAGGATATCCCGAAAACTGGCTTGACGGAAAGGGTACAAAAACCAAATCAGATAAGCGTTATATGGTACAGTATAACCCTCAGGTTTTCGCGATACTATCCGAAAAGCTATTATTACGGGAGGGCGTGGATATTCTCTACGGCAGTTATGTTATTGATGTCCGAGTGGAAAACAGAAAAATAGTAAGTCTTTTGGCGGTAAACAAAAGCGGTAAAACGTGTTACCCTGTCAGGGCCGTTGTGGACGCGACCGGGGATTGCGATATAGCCGCCTTTGCTTCCGCGCCTACGGAAGTTTTTAAACAAGGCAACGTTTTGGCGGCGTGGTATTATTACGCGGATAAAAACGGCTACAGCTTAAAAGAACTCGGATGCGCCGATATTCCTGAAGAGGAGCGCACAGGTCCGGCGCCTGAAATGCTGTTAAACAGACGTTTTGGCGGAATTGACGGGAAAGAGCTGTCAGAAATGACGTGTCTTTCACATCAGGCCGTGTTAAACGATTGGCTAAGAAAAAGAGAAAAGGACAGCAGCGTAAGTCTGGCTACTATCTCCACAATACCGCAGGTACGCATGACGCGCAGGATCATAGGGGAATATACGCTGTCGCAAAATGAGGAGCATAAATTCTTTGAGGATTCGATTGGAATGGTCTCAAACTGGAAAAAGCGAGGACCTATATACGAAGTGCCCTTCGGGACTTTGTACAGCGGAAAAGTAAAAAACCTGATAACAGCGGGAAGATGTACCTCGGTAACCGAAATTTTATGGGATGTAATGAGGGTGATTCCTTGCTGCGCTGTCACCGGACAGGCGGCAGGCACCGCGGCAGCTATGACGGACGACTTCACTTCGCTAAATGTAAAGGACTTACAGACAGAACTGGTAAAAAATGGTGTGGTTCTGCATGAAAAAGACATTCTGTGAGTAACAGGTTACTTGTTTACAAGGAGGAAGCTTCCTAAAACTTCTCTGAAAAAGGTTTATGTCTGATCAGCGGAACGCAAAGGTTGAACACAAAGCTCCGCCGAGCTTAAAATAACCGTGGTGTAGATCGGATTTTCAATATTTCGTTAAGAATAGTTTCTGAAGATTACGTTTTTTAGGTTCTGATGCAGATGTCACTGCGATGCGGAGATATGGGGCTTAATTTATGGGAGTAATATTTTTTGTTGTTTTTATGATCGCCTTGTTGGTTATAGGCGCGGTAGGTATAATTGCCGGAATAACGGGGATTTTTGTTTTCAGAAAAAAGAGAAAAAACGGTGATACCGTCGGAATAGCGTTTACAGCGGTTTCGGCAATCGTACTGATCGTCGGCTGCCTGGTTACGTTCATTCCCGTAGCTTTTTTCTCTTTTATCCTGCTGTTGAATACATTACCTTAGAAGCTGACGCTGCGGCTGCGCAGCAGCCGTATACGGAATGAATGGAGAAGCTTACTCCCGCCGGATTTTTACAGAAAGGAAGTGCGATAAATATGAATAACAGCGATCTGAAGATATTTACTGAAAATATAGAATGGGACGCATTGAATCAGATATATACTCTTGTGGCTCAGGCGCCGTTTAACGGTAAAAAGGTGAGGATAATGCCGGACGTACATTATGGTAAGGGCTGTGTTGTGGGTTTTACGGCGGAGCTCGGAGACAAAATAATTCCTAATGTGATAGGCGTTGATATCGGATGCGGAATGTATACCGCGGAGCTTGGAAAAACGGAAATCGATTACAGTGGGCTTGATGATTTCATAAAGGCGAAAATACCGTACGGATCGGCCTGCCGTAAGGAGTACGGAAAGGAAACCTTGATAAAGGAGCTTAGATGCTTTGATAAGCTGACCGATCTTGGCAGACTTTACGGGTCTCTGGGTACTCTTGGGGGAGGGAATCATTTTATTGAGATAGACAGGGATGAACAGGATAATAAATATCTTGTCATACATACAGGTTCCCGTAATCTCGGACTTCAGGTGGCCAAACATTATCAGAAGCTTGCGGTAGAGGTATGCAAAAACTGTGCTGAAATGGAGAAAAAGAAGGCGACCGACGAGCTGAATCGCCTGAAAAGACCGGATAAGATACCCGACGCGCTTGCGGAAATTTCAGCGAAATATTCAGAACGCACAAAAATACCCGCGGAGCTTTGCTATCTGGACGGCGGCGATATGGATGATTATATACATGATCTGAGGATTTGTCAGCGTTTTGCCGTTCTTAACAGAAAAAGAATAGCCGAGGATATACTCGGTTTTCTGAAAATAAATAAATATTTGGCGTTTGAAACGGTACATAATTTTATAGGTGACGATAATATAGTGCGGAAAGGAGCGATTCCGGCTTATAAAGATCAGAAGATACTCATTCCGATGAATATGCGTGACGGGTGTCTGATTGCAGTCGGAAAGGGAGAGCCGGACTGGAATTTTTCGGCGCCGCACGGTGCCGGCAGGCTTTTTAAACGCAGTGAAGCGAAATCAATGTTCACGGTAGATCAATATAAGGAGGAAATGGAGGGGATATATACGACCACAGCCAATGCCTCGACTCTCGATGAATCCCCGATGGCATATAAACCGATGGACGAAATAATAGGTCTTATCTCGCCTACAGCGGAAATATTAAAAATTATTAAGCCCGTATATAATTTCAAGGCGGCGGACGGAAAGGAATAATCTAAAAATAGTTCAAGGAAAGACGGTGTTAATTTGATTTTATTCAGGCCGATAGGAGAAAAAGAAAAGGTTTTGATTGAAGCGGCGGATTTTATGAAATTTCCTCCGAGACTTCCTGAACAACCGATTTTTTATCCGGTATGTAATTATGAATATGCTTATGAAATAGCCGAAAAATGGAATAAATATGACCTTGCTTCCGGATTACACGGATATGTGACAAAATTTGAAATAGATGATAGGTATATAAGCAAATTTGAAGCGCATATTGTAGGCTCAAGCTATCATGAGGAATATTGGATACCTGCCGATGAACTTGAAAATTTCAATAATCATATTATTGGTAAAATAATAATCGTTGCCGAAATCAATTAGCTGATATAAACTAACAATATTGTAAGAAAAAAATAAAAAATATAAAAATTATTACCGTTGCTGTTGACAAGTTATTATTTATGTTATAAAATATAAGGGAATATATTGTAATAAGGAAGACGTGATATCAAAGACGATTGCGTGAATCACGTCATAAGTAAACTCATTGGCTTTCTTCCCGGATAAAACAAATATTTCAATATCTATTTTAGCCGCAAAAGCGGGGATCAGCGCACAATATAAGGTCCTTGCGGTAACTGCCGGCGGTATGGGTGAATTAAGGTGAAAATAAACTGGAATAAAAAATACACGACATATGCGATATATGCCTCGCTTGTTCTTGCGGCGGTTATCTTTTGTATTTTCTGCGGGATATATATAAGAGACATCTGGGATGGCTTTGTTTTTGTCGTGGATGTTTTTGCTCCGCTTATTTACGGATGTATTATAGCGTATATGATGCTTCCTCTGACCAAACTGTTTGAAAAGCTTTTTTCGAAGGTGCGGAGGGGAGTGGTCAGGCGCGGTATCAGCGTGGCTCTGACTTATGTGGTCGTCTTATTGGCGTTTTCACTGCTTATTTACGCGGTCGTGCCTCAGATAGTCCAAAGCTTCAGCGATCTGCAGGCAAACATCGTCTCATATTCCGATTCCATTCAGAAATGGCTTGACGATATGTCTGAAAGCTCAGGGATAATGGCGTCGATAGTCGCTTATCTGGAAAATTATATTGACTTCGACGCGCTCTCACAGCCACTGAATTTTTTAGTAGACAGTATACAGAGACTTTTAAGCGAATTTTCGCCGTATTTCATGGGAATAGTCAGCTCGGTCGTGGTGCAGATAAAAAATATAATAATCGGCTTTGTTTTCGCGGGGTATCTGCTTTGCTCAAAAGAACTGGTGATGGCTCAGATAAATAAGCTTATGCATGTGGTAATGAGCGAAGCGCGTATACAAAAAATAAAAAACGGAATAAAACAGGCGGATAAGACCTTTGGTCAGTATCTGATCGGCATGATACTTGACGCTATTATAGTAGGTCTTCTAACCGCGGTGGCGATGCTGATAGGACGTATACCGTATGTTCCGCTAATAAGCGTGCTTATCGCGTGTACTAATGTTATACCTATATTCGGTCCGTTTATCGGTGCTATCCCAAGCGTCCTGTTTATCTTCATTTCGGATCCGATCAAGGCGCTTTTATTTATTGTCATTATATTGGTCATACAGCAGATTGACGGAAACTTTATCGCACCGCGAATACTCGGAGGCTCGACCGGTCTTAAACCTATCGTGGTGATAACCGCTATCACGATAATGGGCGGTCTTTTCGGTATGGTAGGTATGATAATTGGAGTTCCTGTATTTGCCATACTTGGTAAATTTATTTCCGAAAAAACAAGGGCGAGAGCGAGATCAAAACAGAAAAAAGCGGCGGAAAGTACTTCAGGTGAAGCAGAGCTGACGGATACGGATTTGGAAAATGAGGATATCGATTCAGGGGCTGACGAGGAGAAAACCGAAGTAAAGCTTGCCGAGACGACTGAAGCCTGTAAAAATAATACGGAGAACGAATCTTCGGATAAAAAAGAAAGCGTCGCGCGTGCCAGACTTATTGACAGAGAAAATAAAAAGAAACCGGATAAAAAGAAAAACGATTAACGCTTTGCACTTAGTAAGGCCGACGGTTTTGATATTTTGACAAAGAACGGCTGAAATGAAAAATATTTCAAGGAAAGAAAGGGGCATAGATATGAAATTTTTCGAGCCAAACGAAAAACGGACAACCATATCGGTGTATGTTTTTTTAGTTGCGCTTTTCGGGGTTTTCTGTGTTATTATCGGTATTAATATATCTGTGTTTCCAAAATTTTTCGCTTTCCTGCTTGACGTTATAAAACCGATTATATATGGTTTTATTTTCGCGTTTATGCTGAATCCCGCGGTAAAATTCACGGAAAATAGAATTTTTGCCAAATGGAAAAGTAAAAAGAACGGTATAAAACACACAGTCAGCGTTATTTCGGTTATAATTGTTTTTTTACTTTTATGCATTCTGTTCTGCATAGCCGTAATACCGGAGCTTGTATCAAACTACGATATGTTTGCAAATCAGATTATGGATCTCGCCGACAGCTTTCAGAACAGGATCATGGATCTGATAAGCACGTTCCCGGGCGCGGAGTCTATTTATGTTTACTATGATATTGAGCCGGATCTCAGACTTTCCCCGTCCGACCGACTTTTTCCTTCCTCGTTAAGAGACGGCGCCGGAATTGAATTCAGTACGAGCATAAGCAGGTTACAGCAGCAGGTAGGGGAGATATTCAACTCGATTATATCGGTCTTATCTGGAATGGTCGGTGATTCGTTTGACGACGTGTTTACATCGGCAATGGCTGTGATAACCGCGGCAAAAAATGTTCTTATCGGTATCATAATCTCCATTTATTTTTTGATAGGTGAGAAGCATTTGCTTGAACGCATGACAAGATTCTTCAGGATATGGTTGCCTCGTTCCGTGTTTCGACGTCTTTTATGGCTTACCGAAAAAGCCAAAAATATATTCCGCGACTATATTATAGTAAGGATTCTGGATGGATTTATAGTGGGCTTTCTGACATTTCTCTGCCTGCTGTTATTCGGAACGCCATTTTCGGTTCTTTTATCGGTTATAATAGGAATCGCTTCGTTTTTCCCGTTTATAGGACCGGTTGTAGGTATTATTATCGGGTCGCTGATAATAATGCTCGTGAGCTTTAAGTATTTTCCGGTTTTCCTTGCGGTGACGGTTATATTGAATATTCTTGATTCAAAATATGTAGAGCCTATTTTGAATTCAGGGTATTCAAGCTATAAGCTGTCCGCCATCTGGGTATTTGCCGCTATAGTTCTTATGGGAGGATTTTTCGGTATTACCGGTGTATTTTTCGGTATACCGATAGCTGCGTTTATTTATTCTATTATCAAAGAGATCGGTGAATCAAAGCTTAAGAAAAAGAATCTGCCGGCGGAAACCTCAGCTTGGTTCGTCAATCGCTTAAGACATGTGAAATCAGCCGAGGTTGCTGTTTTCGACAATGACAGCGAGGTGCCTGGCGATATGGAGACATATTTCGCCGAAAAACGGGGCGACGAAAGAGAAGCCTATATCGAAATCAGAAATAATCTCAAGGAAAGGTATAGGGATGCAAGAAAAATAGCGTCTAAAATCAAGGCCTTTTTCGAAAAGCTCAGGCGTTTCTTTTCAGGTATATTCAAAAGGAAAAAATGAATACAAGGGCGAATATTTCGGGCGGAGGACGTCGGAATGTTCGCCTGTTTTTTTAATATCAAACTGAAAATTTTTAAAATAATGTTGAAAAATATTTTTATTTATGATATAATATAGTATATTTGGTTTAATAAAGAAGCTTGGTCAGATATTCCAAGCTTTGGTTGGAAGGGTCATAGGAAAATGTTTAAAATCGGTTTTGATAATGACAAATATCTTCGGATGCAGTCAAAATACATAAGAGAGCGGATATCCGAATTCGGGGGAAAATTGTATCTTGAGTTTGGAGGCAAGCTTTTTGACGATTTCCATGCGTCGAGAGTGCTTCCGGGATTCAGACCGGACAGTAAGCTTCAGATGCTGATGTCCTTAAGTGACGACGCGGAAATTGTAATAGTGGTAAACGCCGATGATATAGAAAAAAACAAGGTGAGAGGAGACCTCGGTATAACCTATGATCTTGACACGATGCGTCTGATAGACGCATTCAGAAGCGTAGGACTGTACGTCGGAAGCGTGGTGCTCACACGTTATGCCTCACAGAGCGCAGCGGTGAGGTTTGAAAAAAAGCTGAAAAATCTTGGTCTGATGGTATACAGACATTATACTATCGCCGGATATCCTTACGATATCGAGGAGATCGTGAGCGCGGACGGCTACGGTAAAAATGATTATATAGAGACCAGCCGCAGGCTTGTGGTTGTGACCGCTCCGGGACCGGGAAGCGGGAAAATGGCGGTATGTCTGTCACAGCTTTATCATGAAAATCTTCGCGGAGTCAAATCGGGATATGCCAAATTTGAGACCTTTCCGATCTGGAATCTTCCGCTCAAGCATCCGGTGAATCTTGCGTACGAGGCGGCGACAGCGGATCTTAACGATGTGAATATGATAGACCCGTTCCACCTTGAGGCCTATGGGAAGACTGCCATAAATTACAATCGTGATGTTGAAATATTCCCGGTTCTTGAGGCGATGTTCAAGAGAATATACGGAAACTCGCCGTATAAGTCGCCAACCGATATGGGGGTAAACATGGCGGGTAACTGTATAATTGACGATGAAGTGGTGTCTGAAGCGTCAAAGCAGGAGATAATCCGCAGATATTATACGGCTCTTTGCGATCAGAGAGAGAACATGACGTCGACCGATACTGTGGCAAAGATCGATCTGCTTATGAAGCAGGCGAATCTTATTCCTGAAGACAGGGCGGTCATACCGGCGGCAATTAAACGGGAGGAGGAGAGCGGCGGTCCGGCGGCGGCTATGCAGCTTCCGGACGGAAAAATAGTAACAGGCAAAACTTCTCCGCTTCTCGGAGCCTCGGCCGCACTTCTTCTTAACGCTATAAAGAAGCTCGCGGGAATAGAGGATCGCGTAGAGCTGATTTCCCCGTCGATAATAGAGCCTGTACAGCATCTTAAGGTAGATTATCTCGGAAATCATAACCCAAGACTTCATACCGACGAGGTACTGATCGCGCTCGCGATAAGCGCGGTAACCTCTGATACGGCGGCGCTTGCATTAGAGCAGCTCGGCAGGCTGCAGGGATGCGAGGTGCACTCTACGGTTATACTTACTCAGGCGGACAGCAAGACCTTCAGAAAGCTCGGACTGAACGTTACGTGCGAACCTAAATATCAGGTAAAAAAGCTGTATCATGCAAAGTAACGGAGAGGCATCCGGAGAGCAAAATTAGCAGCCACGGAAAATAATTAAGGGAACTTCTTGTAAGAAGTTCCCTTATGATCCTTCAAGAACTTTTCTTGAAAGGAATTAAATAAGCAGCGCTTTGCCGAAGTCCGGAAAAGTCGGAGACGGAGATATTTCACCCCGCCAAATGAAATCAGACAGGCACATATTACGGAGAAGTTTTCGAAGGGGATCAAAAAACTCTTTTTATTTATTTTTTGGTACAGGAACAGTCCAGTTCATATGGTCGGGGATATCGCCCCACTGGATGCCGGTAAGAGTGTCATAGAGATAATGAGTTATTTCGCCGATTTTGCCCCCGTTTACAGTGTAACGCTTATTGTTGTACTCAAGCTCACCGATAGGAGAGACTACTGCCGCGGTGCCGCAGCCCCATGCCTCTTCGAGAGTACCGTTCTCCATACTGCCTAAAAGCTCGTCTATGCTGAGCTTTCTCTCGCTTACGCTGTATCCCTTGTTTTTGAGAAGCTCAATACAGGATTTTCTGGTAATGCCGGGAAGTATGGAGCCGCTCAGCTCGGGAGTAACAATTTCGCCGTTTATCTTGAACATAACGTTCATTGCTCCTACTTCTTCTATATACTTTCTCTCAACGCCGTCAAGCCACAGAACCTGAGAAAAGCCCTTTTCCTCGGCTCTTGCTCCGGCACGGGTGCTTGCGGCATAATTGCCGCCGCATTTGGCGTAACCGGTACCGCCTCTCACGGCTCTTACATCCTCGGTTTCGATCATTATAGAAACCGGGTCTATGCCCTTGTCATAGTAGCTTCCGACAGGTGAGGCAATAATCATGTACATCGCTTTGTCTATCGCGTGAACTCCGAGTTTTTCATCTACGCCGATCATAAAGGGACGCAGATAAAGCGAGGTTCCGTGACTGTTTGGTACCCAATCCTGTTCGATCGAGACAAAACGGAGCAATGCCTCGAGCGCGTCTTTTTCGTCAAGCTTGGGCATACAGAGTCTGTCGGCTGAGTTATTCATTCTCTTTATGTTCTCTGTCGGACGGAACAGCTGAACGCTTCCGTCGGCTTTTCTGTACGCCTTGAGCCCCTCAAATATTTCGGCGCCGTAATGAAATACTGTGCAGGCGGGGTGAAGGGAAAGATTTGAGAAGGGAACTATTCTCGCGTCGTGCCAGCCGTTTTTCTTGTCATAATCCATTATGAACATGTGATCGGTGAAATATTTTCCGAATCCCAGCTTGGTTTCGTCCGGCTTTACTGCCGGATTTTTTGTATATTCTATTTTGATATCCATGATGCTTTCTCCTTTTATATTTTTATTTTTATTTTTATAATTAATGCTTAGCAAACGTTTGCCGAATAATCGAGCAGGGGCGTTGAAAAAGGATTACGCTGTCTCAATACCGGCGGCTTTTTGCAGACTGAGCTTTTGTATAGCGTCCTCGCGCATTTTATACTTCAGGATCTTTCCCGCGGCGTTCATCGGGAAGGATTCTACGAAATCTATATATTTCGGAACCTTGTGACGCGCCATGTGATCTCTGATGTATTGTTTCATTTCGTCGGCGGTCATGGTTTTTCCTTCTTTAAGTATAATGCAGGCCATAATTTCCTCGCCGTACTGGTCGTCCGGGACGCCGATGACCTGTACATCCTTGACGCTGGGATGTGTGTAAATGAACTCCTCGATCTCCTTCGGATATATGTTTTCGCCTCCGCGGATGATCATGTCCTTCAGGCGTCCGGTTATACGGTAGTTTCCCTCCGGAGTACGGAGAGCAAGGTCGCCGGTATGAAGCCATCCGTTTTTGTCTATGGCTGCGGCGGTAGCTTTCGGCATCTTGTAGTAGCCCTTCATTATATTGTATCCGCGTGCGACGAACTCGCCGGTGACGTTATCCGGCAGATCCTCTCCGGTTTCCGGATCGACGATCTTACATTCTATTTCGGGAAGCGCGCGTCCTACCGTGCCTACCCTGACGTCTATCGGATCGTCTGTACTGCTCATGGTGCAGCCGGGAGATGATTCGGTCTGACCGAATACTATCGTGATTTCGGTCATATGCATTTTATCTACCACCTGCTGCATGACCGAGATCGGACAGGGGCTTCCGGCCATAATACCGGTGCGCATATATGAAAAGTCGGTCTTCTCAAAATCCGGATGCTCAAGCATAGCGATGAACATCGTGGGAACCCCGTGGAAGCAGGTGATTCTTTCGGCATTTATGCAGGCAAGCGCGGGTTTTGGCGAAAAATACGGAAGCGGCAGAAGGGTCACGCCGTGCGTCATGGCAGCGGTCATTGCCAGTACCATTCCGAAGCAATGGAACATCGGGACCTGTATCATCATACGGTCGGCGTTTGAAAGATCCATGCGGTCGCCGATACATTTTCCGTTGTTTACTACGTTGTAGTGCGTCAGCATGACCCCCTTCGGGAAGCCGGTGGTTCCGGAGGTATACTGCATATTGCATACATCGTTTTTATCGACCGCCGCCGCCATTCTGATAATCTCGTCTACAGGCACGTATTTTTTGCGCGCCATCGCCTCATCCCAGGTGAGTGATCCCGGCTGTCTGAAGCCTACTGTAATAACGTTGCGCAGAAACGGAAGACGTTTTGCGTGGAGCTGTTCACCCGGAACGGTGTTTTTTAATTCGGGACAAAGCTCGTTTATTATCGCGCGGTAATTTGAATCACGGTAGCCCTCGCACAGTATAAGCGTATGCGTATCGGACTGGCGGAGCAGGTATTCGGCTTCATGGATCTTGTAAGCGGTGTTCATTGTTACAAGGACGGCGCCTATCTTAGTCGTAGCCCAGAACGCTATATACCACTGCGGAAGATTGGTTGCCCAGACCGCGACGTGATGACCGGCCCGTACTCCGAGAGATACCAGCGCGCGCGCAAAATCGTTTACATCGTCGCGGAATTCCGAATAGGTCCTGGTATAGTCGAGAGTGGTAAACTTGAAAGCGTACTGATCCGGAAATTCCTCGACAATGCGGTCAAGCACATCGGAAAAGGTACAGTCTATAAGAACATCCTTTTTCCAGACGTATTTTCCGGTTTTTGCATTGTTGCTGTACAGAGCGCTCTGAGCGCGCGAGGTGGAATCGTAACGGCTCATAAAACTGACGAAGTGCGGGAAAATTATTTCGGGGTCGTTTATATCGGGAAGCCACGCGGGATCCCACTCAAGAGAGATAAAGCCGTCATAGTTGATCGAGCGGAGAGCGTTCATCATCTCGTCGATAGGAAGCTCGCCTTTGCCTATCAGACAAAAGCTGAGATTTCCGTCGTTGTCTTTTTCAGAATCCTTAATATGAACGTGTCTGACGTATGCCCCGAGATTTTCTATGGTTCGGCTTGGATCTTCACCGCCAAAGAAAAATGTATTGTGCATATCCCAAAGCGCGGCAAGGCTGTCAAGCGCGAAGCTGTCAAGCAATGATTTCAGCGCTGAGGTATCTGAAAACACTCCCACTGTTTCGATAAGAATGGTAACGTCGACCCGCTCCGCGTAGGGGAGAGCGGATGACAGAAATCTGCTTGCGTTATTAATTATTTCCTCAGTATTTTCTTTATCCGAGCGCAGAGTATGGACACGTACCGCCTTGGCTCTGAGATTATACGCGGTATCAATTATATTTTTTAATTTTTCCAATTTGTCCGCGTCGTCCTTGCCGTCGGCGATATCGCCGGGAAAATCCACGCAAGGAACGGTAAGCTTGTTTTCCAGAAGATAACGACGTGTTGCCGGCAGGCTGTATGATTCAAGAACGCCTGCGTAAATGCTCGGGTCGCTTATATCATGGAGTTCGATACCGTCTATTTTCATATCGGTGGCAAGACGAGTTATAGTCTGCCATCCTAGATATTGCCAGCCTTTAGTTGAAAAAGAGAGCTTCACCTTTCTGCCTCCTCGTAAATTATTTTGTTAAGCGCGTTAAGATATGCGTGTATGCTCGCGCCTATAATGTCGGTGGAGATGCCGTTTCCGGAATAGATTTTTCCGCCGCTGCGTAGCCTTACAAGAGCGTTGCCCATGGCCTCGTGACCTTCCGTCACTGACTGTATCTGGAAATCGTCGAGCTCGTAATGATGACCGATTATCTGCTCGATCGCCATAAAGGACGCGTCTATAGGACCGTCTCCGACTGTAATGCCTTCATACTTTTCGCCGTCCTTTTCAAGACAAATGTGAGCTGAGGCGCTGATGACGTTTCCGCTGTTTGTAAGATAACTGACAAGCCGGTATGTTGAAGGCACCTGCATTGCGGAGGTGGCGACTATCGCTTCCAGTTCTCTCGCGTTAACCTTCTTTTTTTCGGCCACACGCACAAAAGCCTCGTATACCTTTGCCTCGTCCTCCGGCGAAAGATCGTAACCGAGCTTTTTTACCGCTGAGGAAACGGAGGTAATATCATCGCTTTTGTCAAGTGATATACTGTTTTCATCAATGCTCTCGGAATTTTCGGATTTTTCGGCGAGGATATCCGTTTTGTATTTTATAGTATGGTTGATATTTTTTATTGACGTGGATACGACCGTACAGTCAAGCCCGGAGGTGATCCCAAGCGAATCTCCGCGGGAGCGTAAAAATTCCGATATCGCAAGCAGAGAAGCGTATCTTCCGCCATAGGCACAGGTCTTTATTCCGCAAGCCCCGGCTTCAATCGCAGCGAAAGAACCGGCGACAGCCATATGTATCCTGTCCGGACATACATATGTCAGATTTTTTTCTTTGATTTCCGGTATCCCGTTAATAATATCTGAAATAAAACGTTCTGTTTCAGATGGGAGCATGGCGCAAGCGCTGTCGCAGAGAGAGATCTGTGACGCTCCCGCCTCTATCGCGGTTTTTATGACAGTGATGAGAAAATCATGCTCAGCCCGACTGGCATCCTCCGCGCAGAATTCAATGTAATTTATTTTTTGAGAGCATTGACGGATAATATTTCCGACAGCTTCGGTCATAGCGGCGGGTTTTTTGTGACTAAGATATTCCATACCCACGGTCGATACGGGAACGCTGAGCCTGAGACGCGGATTTTTTACCGCGGACGCCGCTTTACAGACAATATCGTTTTCCGCTTCGTCAAGACCTATAGTAAGTGAGATCGCGCTGTTTTTCAGCAGAGGAGCTACCGTTTCGATAAGCAGGGGATCGGTTTTGGGATTGACTATTTTCCCGAAATCAATACAGTCTACGTTCATGCGGTCAAGCTGCTTTGCGATCGCGATCTTTTCTTTGAAGCCGAGACAGAAGTCGGCGTCGCTCTGAGCGTCGCACAGAGTAAGGTCGGTGATATGAATTTTTTTCATTTTTGCCAGTTCCTTTCTTGATAAAATCAGATGCTTTTACCCGATATTCAACCCGACGTAAGATAAATTATAATTATACGCGGAGCTTGCGATTACGGGTATGTGAAAACAGAATCTAATTTGTGTTCCCGGGTAGGTAGATAAAACAAAAAATCCCCGAGGCAGTATAAAAACTGCTTCAGGGACGACATTTATATATGCCGCGGTACCACCCAATTTACCGCCTTAAACAGGCAGGTCACTTAGTCAGACTCAGATCACTATTAACATTACATGATGTAAAATGATGTAAGTCGTTAGCCATGATAACGGGGCTGCCGTGATCTCTTAACGGGTCAAACGACCTTTCGGAAATCCTACTCCGGAACGAGACCGCCGCTGTACACCGCATATCGGCTTTCACCTGCCGCCGATTCTCTGTATACGATTAATACAGGACGTAATTCCATCTTCGTATTTTATCTTGTATTTACTTAGCTATTATATCACTTTTTAAGTTCGATGTCAAGATGCGAAATTAAAAAATATACACTTTTTTCGCAAAATAATCTGCTTTTTGATGTTTGTTTTTTACATGATCCTGAGGTCGATTATTCTGTTTTCACATCTGTTATTCTGAAAACGGCTCGAGAATGAACTCGGTGGTGTTTTGGCTCTGCTCAAGCGTTTCAAGGCTTAGGATAGGAATAATTTCTAATGCAGGAGATTCGTAGCGTTCCACTTTTGTGTTCCTTTCTTCAATATTATAAATTATAATAATTCAATTCTATTGTTATTGAGCCGATAACGGAATCAAGAGAAATACCTGCTTGCCGCCGTATAATAAATATACAGTGCTGTAACGGTATTTCGCAACGAGATGTCGCTGCTTTGGCTGAGCACAAGATCCACATAATGAAGCGGAGAGTAAACAATATAACCGCTTTTATTTTGATCTTTGATAAGCAATGTACGGGTCTGCGCCAGCTCGGGGGCTGATATACCGTCTATTGTTACTCTATAGGCGTCAAGCTTTTCATCGTATATTGGCATCAGCGTACTGCTATTGTATGTGAAAGTATAATCAGAAATCGTGTATCCGTCCGATAAACGAAGATAGAAGCAGATACCCGTATCCGAATCAAGCTTCAGCGCGCTTGACAGGTATTCAAGGCCTGCCGGGAAATCGGGAGACTTCAGAAAATAGGCTTCGGAGGGATCTATTACCGTTTCGTTGTTTAAAACCGGGTCTTGCGCATCGTCGTACAAATTTTCGTTTGCGAGCTCCGATAGGCTGTAGCTGAAATACTGCTGGGCATAGCCTCCGAAATTCAGCATTGCGCGCACAAGCTCTTTAAGTTCGTCCGGTTTATTTGGATCGGAATAAGAGCCGTTAAGTATGTTTAATGCGTAATCGTATACAGAATACGAGTCGGTATATACCGTGCTTCCGTCTGACAAACAGAGTCTTAAAATCACGTCTGAGGTAATCTGCGTGACAGCAACCTCGTACTGAAAAACAAAGCACTCAACAGCTTCGCCGTTTATTGTTACTGTTTTCTTTGCGTCGTTATTTACGGGGATTTTTTCGGTTTTTCTGTCTTGAGAACTGATAAGGACGTACGCGTCGCCGTTTTCCGCTATTGAGTCGTCAATGTTAAGGTAAAATTTTATGCCTATATTCCCGTTCAGTACAAGACTGTGAGCGATTGTTTCAGCAGGGGGCGTGTCAGAGTAAGATGGTTCGGCTGAGAGTACGTAAACGGAAAACGCATTAAAAATAACGGCGGCAAGTAATACGACTGAAATATTTCGGGAGAGCTTTCTTATCATAACGGGCAGAATTCCTCCTTGTACCGTATTTTCGTAAGGCTTTGTAATCATATTATCACAAAGTGCGCCAAAAGTCAATATAATTCGACAAAAAATCGGTATTATATACATGTATTTAATATGAATTTACTCGTGTGGAAAACGGATTTTATAAAAATAATATTTTAATTGACGTATATGTCAAAATGTAATGCGATTATTTGTATGTTTTGACGTATTCATTTTTTTGAAAAACTCTTGATTTTTATAATTAATAATGGTAACATAAAGTGAAAATATTTTTTTGAATATTTTTATAATAACTGAGTGTCAAAACAGTCAGACATAGGAAAGGAAAATAAAATGAAGCTCGAGAATATTTCGGCAAACTTCCTCGGAGACAGTATAACCGAGGGGCACGGAACGACCGGTCAGGATAAGACCTTCCATCAGCTCATAGCAAAAAGGTACGGCATGAAAACAGCCAGAAATTACGGTATAGGGGGCACGCGCTTCGCGAGGCAAGGTACTGCGAGCGTGCAGCCGATATGGGACAGAAATTTCTGCGACAGATTTTCGGAAATGGACGACGACGCGCAGCTTGTCGTGGTCTTCGGAGGCACAAACGATTTCGGTCATGGGGACGCGCCGTTAGGATCCTTTGCCGACAGAGAGCCCATAACCTTTTATGGAGCATGCCATTATCTTATGAGTGGACTGCTTAATAAATACCCGGAGTCGAGAATAGTTATAATGACTCCTCTTCACAGATGCAATGAGGATAACCCGAAGGGGGACGGTAATAAGGCGTATAATGTCGCGCCGCTTTCCGAATATGTGAGGATAATAAAAGAGGTGGCGGAATATTATTCGCTGCCGGTGCTTGACCTGTGGGCATGCAGCGGGATACAGCCGAAGGTGGAAGTAATAAAGAGAATGTATTGCCCGGACGGACTTCATCCGAATGACGCCGGACACGCAAGACTGGCGGAGGTCATCGGAAATTATCTTTTGAACCTGTAAAAATTAATTACTGAAAGGCACTAGCGTGAAAGATTAATTTGATCGTATCGGAATGCAGACAGTTTCACGCTTAAATTTTCTAAAAGTACATAGTACTTTTGCTTACCAAATACTCACCTTGTGAGTATTTGGTAAGCACGAAAATTATACATATTTATTTGAGTCGCCAAAGGCGATATGAGGTGATTAAAATGAAAATTGCAGTAATAGGTTGCGGAACGATAGCAAATTCCGCGCATATTCCGTCCTATATGAAGAACAGTGAGGCGGAGATAAAGTATTTTTGCGATATAATTCCGGAGCGGGCGCAGGCGGCGGTGGATAAATACGGCTACGGGATCGCGGTAACGGATTACAGGGACGTGCTTGCCGATCCCGAGATCGAAGCCGTTTCTGTCTGTACTCCCAACAACTGTCACATGGAAATATCTGTCGCGGCGCTTGCGGCGGGCAAGAACGTGCTTTGCGAGAAGCCGGCGGCGAGAACTCTTGCGGAAGCGGAGCGGATGCTTCAGGCACAAAAAGAATATAAAAAGGTACTGAATATAGGGGTCGTCAACCGCTTTAACGACAACGTGCGCGAGATGAAGCGGATAATAGACAGCGGAAGACTCGGAGAAATATATCAGGTATACGTATCCTTCCGCGCACACCGTTCAATTCCCGGTCTTGGCGGCGCGTTTACCACAAAAGCGATAGCCGGAGGCGGAGTGCTCATTGACTGGGGAGTGCATTATCTTGATATAGTTATGTACTGCTGCGGAGACCCGGTGGCAAAGACGGTCAGCGCCGAATGCTTTTCAAAGCTTGGATCTCCGATATCGGAATATGTGTATGAGAAAATGTGGGCCGGTCCCCCTCAGCCGGATGGTGCTTACGACGTGGAGGAGGCAATAACCGGTATAGTCAGAACAGACGGTCCCGTTATATCGCTCAACGGAGCATGGGCGCAGAATATAGGGGTATCCGATACATATATCGACTTTTTGGGAACAAAGGCGGGAATACGTCTGACTTACGGCGGCTCGTTCAGGGTATTCGGAACGGCGGACGGTAAGCTTACGGAAGAGACGGTAGACGTTACAAAAAGCAATATGTTCCAGAATGAAATCGACGCTTTTATAGAAAACGCTAAGCACCCGGAAACCATGCTTCCGTCTCATGTGTCGGTAAATATCAAGACGCAGAGACTGATGGACGCGCTTTACCGCTCAGCGGAGGAACACAGAGAGGTAACGCTCTGATATTGTCAATGATGGCTGGCATGATTCGGAAGCTGGTGAGTCTAAATATCAGTATGTACCGTTTGACGATATAGCTTCCATAGTAGTACCAAAACTGTAAGTATTTATACTCAGTTATTTACCCACTTTCGTGCAGAAAAAATCAGATATCGGTCGTCTCACAATTATACGACGACCGATATCTAAGTAAATTTGAGATAGGAGTTGTGATATGAAAGCAAAGCATATAGTATACACTGTTCTCGGTATTACTTTTATAGTTATTATGGCGGCTGTGGTATATATTGTTTCCCCAAAAGAGAGAGAAATATATGCGTATTCT
>CALYAD010000045.1 GCA_944393415.1 uncultured Clostridia bacterium
GCTTACATTTCCACGCTGGCGTGGAAGGTATTTTTCAATCTTTTCGTATTGCTCTTGTGTTATTTCCATGCACTTATTATAACACGTGCAATTTAATTTGTCAATTAGTGTGAACAGATTCTAATAACGTTTCCTCTGCGGTCAGGCTGAGTTATAAGCCTGAATTTATCGTCCTTTTCCGAATATTCGATACGATACGGAATACATCTGAAATAGTGAGGGCGCCCTTTGCCGCTTACATATTCCACCGCCAGCATCCTTTTTTTACGTATAGCTGTCAGCGCCGTTCTGAAATGCTCTATGTAGATTTCGCTGTCATAAGGATCCCCGTCGGAATACTTATCAAAGACCTCCACGGTATCCCGCGAAAACAGCGGCTCTATCTTCTCAAGCCCCTTCGCGGAAATATCAAACAGCCTTATTCTCGGATCGTCAAGAAGCGAGCGCAGCCATCTTTTCTGAAGCAGGGTAAGCGGCATCCGCGGCGCGTTCTTTATCGGCGTGGTCAAATCCCGTTTCAAAAGCGGCCATTTCCCGCTTGTGAGCTTAGGGAGCAGCTCCGTCGTGCTCTCAAGATAGGCGTTTCCCCTGACCGTTTCCCGCAGGGTCTTTTCGGTCAGCTCTCCTCTGACCGCCTTTTCAAGTATTTTTGACACGGTGTTGTAATAAATACCGTAAATTTCATTGAATATCATCTTCACCGACGTCCTCGCGCGTCATATCCGAGCGGAAGTCACTGAGAATACCGTAATTTTCCGCCATTTTCATTATGTCTTTTTTTATGCGGTTCTCTATACTCCGGTTTGAAAAATCAAAAGCCGTAATACGTCCTATAAAGGTTCTTATCCACGGGGTAAGCTCGTTTGTATCGTAAACGTCGGCTTTGAAACGGTAATGGGTTCCGTCGAGCTTTTCCACGGTGCCTATCCGTTTTTCACGGTTCAGGCGGTTGATTATGTATCGCTCATTTTTCCCCACGTAAACGGTAAACTCGACATGCTCCGTCCGTTTACCGCGAAGGGTTACGCCCCAGCAGTGCTTCCTTATTTCCTCAAGACCGAGAGCCGTACTTTTGAACTCCTCCGAAGACACCTCCGCGTCCGCTCTTACCGAAAGTATATAATCGATCCTTATAAACGCGTAGTTTTTCGACTCCGCGCAGTAGCCGGCTATATACCTGCGTCCGCTCTCAGCGCTTATAAGCAGTTTCAACGGAAGCAGAGTCTTGATTTCCGTTCTGCCTGAACGGCGGTTCTGACTCTCTATCTTAACATAGCGACGACCGCAAATCGCGTCGAGCAGAGCAAGCGTTTCCTCGCTGTCAAGCGCGTGAGTTATATAGTGGTGCTTAAAAAGGAACCTGCTGTCGTTTTCCGGAAGCTTATCTATCATTGTGTTTCCGAGAAATCCGAGCGGACTTACCTCCGAAAAAAGATAAAGCGGCTCCGACCACGCGCCAAGGTCAGTTTCATCCTCCGTAAGGCTGTATAATACCGTCTTGCCGCTTTTTTCAGCCCTGACCAAGCCAAGCGCCGTATACTCCGACAGCTTTTTCCGGACGGTTGACTCGTCATAGGCGACAGGAGCGTCAAAATGGCAGAGATAATCACTCTCTATGAGGCCCGTTATTTCCTTAAGGGTCAGCCCTTTATTTTGAGTAAGGATATCCAAAAGAAAGAAATGCAGGGTGATATCCAGATCGGTAAAGCTTTTGGATTTAAGCGCGCGGTAAAGAGGGTTGCTGACGCTGAGCGACGTGTCAAAAGAAATAAAGACATTTTTACCCGCCGCCGTGCGTTTGAACGACATATATTCCGAAAGATAGCTTTCAACGCGACGTTTTTCATTATCGTACGTGCGGGCGCTCTTGTCTCGGTATTCGCTGCGGCTCCGGAAACCGTAAACGTAAAATTGCCTCATATATTCCCGTATTTTACTGAAATTTTTTATAAGCTCGGAATATCCCATATTTATCACCATGCGTTTCTTGAGGAAAATAATTCAGAAACCCTTTTTTCAAAAAGGGTTTCTGACACTTCCCAAAAACTTTTATTAAAGAAAGCGGAGCGCGAGGATATTCACCTGATGAAAATTTCTGAGAAGTTTAAGGAAATTTTCAGCTGAAAACAAACGTAACCGTATCGTTCTTCTGCGGATCTCTGATCACAAAATCAACAAAATAAAGCATATCCGAATGTGTTGACGAGCGTATCACCGGCTCGCTTCCGAACTCAACGTCGCAAAGCTCCCCATCGTACTTAAGTATACTGTCCCCGCATTTTATCCCAGCCTCCGTCTTTTCCGGCGCGTCAAAGGTTACAAAACGCTCGCGTATGCTTTCCGGCTTCTCTGAAAACTCATAGGTATCGGTAAGAACGACCGAGTTCTCTTTACACCTTATATCCCGCTTAAGCGAGGTAAGCGTCGGAACGGAATAGGCGTTTTCCATAGAAAACGCGTAATTATCCGGCGTTTCCGTGTAAATCCTCGATTTTTCCTTACCGGTCACCTGAAACTGTCCGTTTATTATCGGCACGCTGTGCCCTCTCGACGAGGTTGCGAGGATAGTATATCTTTCCGAAGAAAAGTACTGTCTAGTATACTCTCCCCCTCCCGGATCGGTAAATGTAACCCTGTTGTTTTTGGATATTATAAAGGAACCGACGTCGTTATGGTTATGAGGTTCGCTGTTACAACCGGCCTTGCACGCGAGGTTGTATGCCGGACTTCTGTATATAAACCATTGGTTGTTGTGGTATATATGGCTTTTCGGATTCATTGTGCAGTCAGCAAGAGAAGGATCCTGCCAAAGAATATAGCGGAGCGGAGCGGCGGTCTCGCGCGAAAACGGAATGGAGGGGATTTCAAGATCCGGATATTCGTTTTTCAGGAAATGGGTGAGCCATCCGCTCGGACGGAAAGCCGATCCGCAGTCGGAAAAGCTGATGCACTGGGTATCGTTGATGCTGGTATTCTGCTGGAAACGCGCAATGGCGTGCACCTTTTCGTCCTTGAAAAGATCGATTTTCCCGTCGGTGTAATCGCGAAGCATGCTCGCGAACAGACAGAAGTGAGAAAATCCGTAATTCCAATAGCCGTAGCCCTCAAGGCAGCAGCCCTCGTCGTCAAAGCCGCGGAGATAGCATTTTATGGTTTCTATCATGCGGGGAAGCTGTGCGTCTGTCTCCTCCTTTGTCGCGGCATACAGATATGTGGCAAGCACGGCTCCTATACATACGGCGGACCAGTTGTTCTCCGCCTTCACCCACCAGAAGTCGTTATACCTCGCGTAAGAATCTATGACCCTGTAGCGTATCTCGTACTGCGCTCTTTTACGTACAAGCTGGGGAAGCTTGTCGCCTACGAAATACAGTACCTCGGACATACGAAAGCCCATAATAGTGGAGCAAAGGTCGAGCCATGTCTTTCTGCGCTCCTCGGGCAGGTCCTCGCTCACGTGAGCGGGAATCGACCACGCTTCAAAGTCACAGATATTCCAGATAATATCCGCAAGCGGCTCAATGTACTTTTCATCCTTGGTTAAAAGGTACATGAAGAAATAATTTTCCATTCTTGACTGGTAGCTTGTATAAACGTTCTGAAACTTAGTCCTGTTTCCGGTCGTGACAAAGAGGTGGATATCGCTGAACTTTATCCTCGGGGGTTCTGTTCTGAGCATATCCTCAGTGCGGTTTTTGATTGCCTCAATCGTTTTAGCAAAGTACGGATGTGTGCGTACCTGTTCCCATTTTTCATCGTTGAATTCTCTAAAGAGCTTTCCCATAGGTTTACCTTTCTGCCTTTTCACGGCTATGTAATTTTATTGAATGGGTTCTCCGCGAGTATTCTAACATATTACATAAAAAAAGTCAATAAATTATGCAAATTTAAATAAAAAATAACGTAAAAAGACCGTTCCGCGGGTAAACCCAAACGGAAACGGTCAATCCGAAATACAGAAAGTCTGTCAGGCGGCGCCCTAAAGCATACTGATATTTCTTATAACTCCATATGCCACCAGAACAACGGCGCTGAAATACAGACTCAGATCCTGCCATCCTTTTAATTTTTTTGATCCGTATCTCACATATCTTACCGCTTGAACACCGAATACAATCGTCCACAAGGGGATCAGGCAGAAGATCGCGGAATTCGCCTTGAACGCCCCGTAAAAATCCAAACGGATCAGAGCCATACATAGCCTGGAAACTCCGCAGCCGGGACACATAAGCCCCGTTATTTTATAGAAGATACAGGGAACTCCCATCCCCGTAACACTACACCACGCATAATAACAAAGTCCGGCCGCGATAAACGCGAGTGCCCAAGCCGATAATAATATCGCCCGTTTTTTCAAAGCTTAATAATTCTGACCGGATAATTTGTTTATATTATCCTGAATTATAGCCATGCTGATTATTCCAAGACCGAATATTCCGAGCAAAAGATAAAGAATAGAGGAATTTGTCGTAGGCAAGCCGCGCTGCATATTTATTCTGTCAAATTTTGACCCCATCTTGTAATACCAGAACCAAGTGTAAATACCGCATGTAATAATTGAAAATATAAGTACTGTCACGCCGGATGTGTCGTTAGGCTCGTTACTGAGAATGTTCATATCGTCGTTCATTTTGACCATCCAATAAAGCGAATATATACCGCAGGTGACGATCGAAAGAACAATGCATAACGGAATACTTCTTGTCATTGTTTATTCTCCTTTATCAGGCATATTCGTTTCTATAAACGTGCTTTTATTATATACTACAATTACCTATTTGTCAATATGTAATTACACAAAATATAATTTTTCATTCATAAAATTCATAAATAGAGTAAATTTCTGTAATTTTCAAATATTGCAGGTATATATTTACATCATAAAAGTATTAAATTATAAAATTTTTATTTTCATCTTGACAACAAGTTTATTTTTTGATATACTGATATTATATTTAGACAATATGCTTAGTAAAATATTATCGGGGTGTGGCTCAGTTGGTAGAGCGGGTGGTTTGGGACCATCAGGTCGCACGTTCGAATCGTGTCACTCCGACCAATTCCGGTATTCATAAGGCATTTGAGTACCAAAATCGCGGTTTTGACCGCAGTTGAAGCCGCAGGGGAAACTCTGCGGCTTAAATCTTTTATAAGGAGGTTAACGAGATGAGCAAAACCATAGTAATCCTAATGGGTCTGCAAGGAAGCGGAAAAAGTACATTTTATAGTCGACATTTGGCTGATGACTTTGTGCGCGTCAATCTCGACACCCTCAAAACACGTCATCAAGAAAAATTGCTTATAGAAGAATGTATGCGTAATGAAAGTAATTTTGCTGTTGATAATACAAATCCAACTCGCCTTGATCGAGAACGCTATATCAAACCGGCAAGAGAATCTGGCTACCGTGTCATCGGCTATTTCCTTGAATCCAAAATCAAGGACTGTATGCAAAGAAATGCATTACGGGAAGGAAAGGCTCGCGTTCCTGAAAAAGCAATTGCTGCAACATCTAACAAATTAGAAATCCCCTCATACGACGAGGGCTTTGACGAACTATACTTTGTAAAAAACAACGGCGAAACAATGACGATAGAGGAATGGAGAAAGTGAAATGAAATTTGATGATTTAGACACAAAAATGAGATGCTACGAGCAATCAATCGACCAACACATACTCTCTGATATGTACCTCGTAGCCAGACTTGACGGAAGAAGTTTTTCACGCCTGACAAAGGAGATATGTGATTTTGAAGCTCCATTTGATGTAAGATTTCGCGACATGATGGTTAACACCGTTAAAGCGCTTATGGATTGCGGCTTTAGAGTTGTCTACGGGTTTACCGAGAGCGATGAAATATCCTTGCTCTTCCATACAGATGAAGATATCTTTGGAAGAAAAGTACGTAAATTCAACTCCATTCTCGCAGGTACTGCCAGCGCGGCTTTTTCGCTTCAGTTAGGACAAGTCGCCGCCCTTGATTGTCGCCTTGTCCCTCTCCCTAATCTTGAACTGGTACAGGATTATTTTTTGTGGAGACAAGAGGATGCGCACAGAAATGCTTTGAACGCACACTGCTACTGGATGCTCCGTAAAGAAGGTATGAGCGTTAAAGATGCGACCGAAATGCTCGAAGGAAAAAGTGTGGCTTTCAAAAACGAACTGCTTTTCTCACGAGGAATCAATTTTGATAAATTACCCTCTTGGCAAAAACGCGGCATAGGTGTCTTCTGGGATGACATTGAAAAAGTTGGCTACAACCCGATTACTAACCAAGAGGTTACGGCTATTCACCGAGCATTGACTGTAAACTATGAGCTCCCACTTGGCGAAGAGTATGCAAAATATGTAACTTCTTTTTTGCAACAAAATTAAACTGAGTTTTCTTTGCTTACCGCATCGCAAAAATTGAGGGGCGACCCATTTCGGCTATGCCGAAATATGTGGTCGCCCTGAGATTTTTTATTCGTGCGGCCTCAGCTTGCCATACTTAAGAAACGCTTTGACAATATGTCAAGTTCATTTGGGGAACATTTGCAGAGATTTTTCATCAAAATGTTCCCCAAATTTTCCTCGTTCGTTACACACTCGCCGCCTGTTTTCTTCTCTCCTTCTCGGCTTTGATCTCGGTCTTCATTTCCACGATCAGCACCGCGAGTTTTTCCTCACATTCCTCACGCGTTTTGGCGTAGACGTTCTTTGATATGCGTTTGCCGTCGACTCTTGATGTGAACCGCCCTTCGTAGGGATGGTCATTTATCATGGTGACGCAACCCGTTCCGGGCTTGCGGTACTTGCCTCTGTACGGCTCAAATTTCGGCTCTGTCGGCTGATTATCCGTTTCACTGTCACTGGTCTTGTCCGCGGCTTCCGGCTCGGGAATTGGCGTGTCAGCCCCTGCAATCTTGCGGTCAATTTTTGCCGCTGCCTGCTGTTGCATCGTATCGGTGATATGACTATAAATGTTGAGCGTGGTTTCGCGCTGACATGTCCTATCATGGCGGACAGCGTTTTGATGTCCATGCCGTTTTCGAGTGCCATGGTGGCGAAGGTATGGCGGAGATCGTGAAAGCGCACCCGCTTACAGTTTGCCCGTTCCAGTATCTTCTGAAACCGATGATAGACCGCCGAAGGGTTTCTCGGCTCATCGGGATAAACCGGTGACGGGAAAATCCACTCGCTGTCGGTTCGCGCTTTCATCTCTGCCAGCAGTTCGAGCATTTCGGGCGGCAGAAGAATCATGCGGTTGGAGGATTTCGTTTTCGGCGTGGAGATCAGCACCTTTCCGTTAACCTTCAGCACCTGCCGCGAGATGTGAAGTTCACCCGTTTTCAGATTCAGATCCCGCCATTTCAGCGCGAGGATTTCGCCCCGGCGCATGCCCGTGATCAGCTCCAGAAGAAAGAGTTCGTAATACCCCTCCTCTTTTGCCTGTATTAGAAACCGTGTGATTTCGGACGGAGTCAGCACCTGCATTTCTTTTGCTTTTTTCGGCGGCAGCTTGCAACCGACGGCGGGATTGACACGGATCAGCCCCTCTGTTTTTGCCTTTTCCAATGCCGTTCGGCAGGTCGTATGGCAGGAACGCACCATGCGGTCGGATAATCCTTCACCGAATTTATCGACATGCGTTTTCCGCCCGCTTTTTTTGAGCCGTGCATAGAGCTGCTTGGCGATGAACAAGCACCGTCCATCGCGGCTTGAGCCTGCGCTTCTCTTATAACGAACATAGTGGATGCCGTCAATGTCGAAGCCGTGCAGGTACAGATGCTCACGGATTTGCTCCTTCTTCACCACCGAGGGCATTTCCTTATCGCTTCTTTTATACTCGCGCTTTTCCGCATCGTACACAAAGTATTTGCCGAGAAGCTTGGCAGAGAGTGGCTGTTCCACGGGAGCATATTGTCTGTCCTGATTCAGCGGTGTTTCAATTGCCACGAGCGTGGGTTCGCCGTCAATGGTGCGGATGCACACGTGGTCGGTCATTTCCTCATCGGTAACCGTCTGTCCGTATAGAACGTATCTCCGTCCTTGCTTTTCATATTGCTTGATAGCGTAATCGAAGGAGACGGAAACAATGGCTCGGCAGAAGGCTTTTTCTTCAAGATAGGGATATCCTATCTCGGCTTCGTGCTTTGCGTAGATTTCACGGAGCTTGATGGTTTCAAGGCTGTCATCAAGCACGCCCGAAAAGGTGTTGGAATTGATCTTGCCGTTCTTCATGGCTGTCAGCTCTTGGCTTCTGTAAATGGTACTGCCGTCAAGCGCAATGATACGCATGAATTCATATTTTTTCTTTTCTGCCGTCATCGTTAACCCTCCTTTCGTAGTTTTCGTCGGTATTCTATTTTACCATATTTTGCGTTTTTTCAAGTAAGAGAATATGAACGAATGAGATTTTCCTCAAAAATCTGCCGTTTTGACCCGCCTACCATATACGCAAGATAATAGTAGTGGATGGAATATCACGAAAAGCCTTGATTTATCTACACTTTTTCGCTCTTTTGACCTACGGCAGAAGAAGGACATCTGTAAATTTTGGCTTCATTTTCGCAAATCTGTGCAAACATTTCACGCAAAAGTGGTCTGTCCTACATTTTGGGACAGACCACCTGCAGAAGCTGCTTTTCTCTCCGGGCGTTTTCTTTGACTACAGCGACGCAATTTTTGATTCTTTCTAACACTAAAAATTTTGAAAATCCCCAACAAGAGACACAGAAGTGTCCTATTGGGGATATAAATTTATACAGTTGCCAAGAAGTCAGTTACGACATCTTGCAAATGAATAGGATAGAGTTTAGTTTTGATTCTTGTATTATCTTTAATAATTACTTACCGTAAAGCTGCGTACAATGCGCCCCATACCCGCCCACAGCTCCGGCCTGCTGCTTTTGGGTGCAAAATCCAGAAACATCACCGTGAAAAAGATCACATAAAAGCCGCTGTACAGATACATCAGC
>CALYAD010000046.1 GCA_944393415.1 uncultured Clostridia bacterium
TGCTTTTAAGGCTGCCATAAATAATATATCTTAAGTTATTTTTTCTTTTTGGAAGCAAAGCGGTACGCCGCCGCGCCGGCTCCGCCGAGAACCGCAATACCTCCAATTACTATCGCCGCTATAGCGACCGGGGACAAACCGTTCCCCTCATCGTTACCCGGTTCAATAACGGTATGCTCCGGATCGATAACGGTATAGCCGCAAACACAGCTTTTTTCGCGATTACCGTCTCTCTCCGTCCACTCGCCGAATGTGTGCTCCGACTCCTCACTTTTTGCCCCGCAAGCGCATTCACACCAATGCCTGTCGGCGTCGCTCTTCCATTCATCCGAATACGTATGCGGGCTCAATTCTCCGTATTCGCTTCCGCAGACGGAACAGACCGCTTTTTCAGTGCAAGTTGCCGTTCCCCCGCTGTGCTCAGCTTCTTCACTTTTAGCTCCGCAGCCGCATTCACGCCAATGCCTGTCGGCGTCGCTCTTCCATTCATCCGAATAAGTATGCGGGCCCAATTCTCCGTATTCGCTTCCGCAAACGGCGCAGACCGCTTTTTTTGTACATGTGGCCGTTCCTCCGCTGTGCTCAGCTTCGTCACTTTTCGCTCCACAAGCGCATTTACGCCTAATCCTGCCGGCGCCGCTCTGCCCTTCACCCGTACACGTCTGCGCGCCCTATCGATCGTATTCGCTTCCGCAAACGGAACAGACCGCTTTTTCAGTGCAAGTCGACGTTCCTCCGCTGTGCTCCGACTCCTCACTTTTCGCCCCGCAAGCGCATTCACGCCAATGCCTGTCGGCGTCGCTCTGCCATTCATCCGAATAAGTATGCGGGCCCAATTCTCCGTATTCGCTTCCGCAAACGGAACAGACCGCTTTTTTTGTACATGTGGCTGTTCCCCCGCTGTGCTCAGCTTCTTCACTTTTCGCTCCGCAGCCACATTCACGCCAATGCTCCGTGTCATTATACGCTATTACGGAATAATTATGAGTTATTTCCCTAACAGCTCCGCAAACATTACAGTCCGGATCGCAGGCTTGGTCGTAGGCATGCGCTGCACTTACTTTTCTCTCCGCTCCGCACTCATCGCAGAAACTATCACAGTCTCCGCTATAAATATGTGAGCATACAGACAAAGTATACACCGTATTTATCCCGTCATTTGAGCTTTCTTTAAACAAAGCGTTACCTTCCGGAGTCGTGTATATTCCTGTCGGACCATCCGCGGTATTCGGGAGCGTTACCGTTATATATTCTCCGTTGTTATGCGTATAAACTATACTGTCACCATCACTTCCGTCGTAGATCGATATATTTTCAAGCGAGGACGCGATTATTTTCCCGCCGCAGATAACCGCGCTTCCGTCAATATATGTTGCGTCTCCATCCTTGAAGTTAATAAGCGTTACCGGCGTCGAGGGCGCGTTTGACAAAAGATCAAACGTACAGCTATTGAATATGACGCTTATGTCGCAGGTTTCCTGCGCCGACTTTCTGGGGGCGCAATAAGTTATGCAGACAAGATTTTTTGTATCGGCGCCTTCCGCAAGCCCGAAGGTCACGTTCTCAAAGGTAAAGTAAAAGCTCTTATTTTCTGTATAACCGTCTGTGGTGGTGCGGTTTATCTGCATAACAGCTCCGTCCTTCGCAAGAAGAGTACCGTTTTTAACATAGATTCGGGTAACATGATTATGTCTTGCGTCAGCTTCAAAGATAGTCTTAACGCGTATCATGGTGTGGCCTCCGAGGTCAAGAAGCAGCGTTCCGGTTATCTGACTAAGCTGTGCGGCGTTTGAAGTGTTTACGTGGTCACCGCGCAGAAGAACCTGAGCGGTTTTGCCGACTCCGTTCGCTCCGCTGAGTATTTCCGCCGCAAGCGCGCTCGCCTCTCCCCAGTTTTTGCCCGCGCCTATACACTCTCCGTTCATAAATACCGCAAAGGGATAAATATTTTCATCCGCAAAGTCAGGAGATATTACTCCGTATTCGGTACCGATACCGAGGCGATATATGACGCTTTCCGCTCCGCCGTCGGAAACGTTTTTATATTCTGTAAAATACATATCTCCATAATCGGTCGGAAACGGGATTTCCGGAGCGTCTGCCGAAGCCGTTATAAGCTCTGTATAGCCGTCTTTCCCCTTGCCGAATGTAACGAGATCCTTCGTATCCGATTTGATCAAGGTTATACCGTCAAGCGAGCCGAGTATTTTCCCTCCGTTTATCTGTACTGCGGCCTCAACGATATTCTGAGATATGTCGATTACCGTAAGCGCTCCGGCAGGGGCTGAAGCTCCCTCAGTCATTCCCGATAAATCAAAGATACAGTCGTTGAATGTGATAGTCGGCTTTACGATACCGGGACCGCTGCTGCCCCAGCAGCGACTGACAAGATAACCGGCGGACGACCCTTTCGCGAGAGCGAAGGTCACGTTTTCAAAAGTGATGTTTATTTCCTTTCCCGTTTCATACTTGCTTTCAAAAGCCATTATCTGACCGTCTCCCGCAAGCAGTACGCCGTTTTTAACAGTAAAATATGTCCGGAAGCTTCCGTTATAATCCTGCCTTGTCGCTCCCTCAAACAGAGAGCATTTTGTTCTCGTCAGAGTATGTCCGCCCAGGTCAAGCAGAAGCGAACCGTTCATATAGCAAAGATATTTGCCCTGTACCGTATTTACAGAGTCAGCCCGCATAAGAACCTGTACTTTTTTGCCGGCGTTTCTGCTGTCAGTGAGCTTATCGTACGCTTCCGCGGTCGCATCGCCCCACGAAGCTGTACAGGCTATGAATTCACCGTCCATAAATACCGCAAACGGATATAAATCGGCATCCGCAAAATCCTCGGGTATAATTCCGTATTCCGTGACAAGCGGATCCCTGACGAGAGTATAAACTGTATTTTCCTCGCCTGCCGCTCCGTTTCCGAAGGTGAACGCTCCGTTAGCTGTATTGACCGCGATTTTAGGTATCCGATATTCGGACGGACATGTGAGCGTGATATAATCTCCGTTTTCACCTTTTCCAAACGTTATTTTATCGTCTGAATCGATTCTGTAAAGAGTAATTTTTTCAAGAGAGTCAGCAAGTATCCTTCCTCCGTTAACAACCGTCGTTATATCGTTGTGAATAGCGTTATTGTTGTCTCTCATATTGAAAACCGTAATAGCTGAAGACGGGGCGGCAGCGGTAAAATCAAAATCACAGTCATTTAAGGTTATATTTGTTTTGCCGCCCCGTACTCCCCCGTCACAGTAGCTGACACATACAAGGCTTGAGGCAGTCGCTCCATCTGATACTTCAAACGTAACGCCGCTGAAGGTAAAGTCAAAGACCGGACTGTCGTTCAGATAATCGGGGGACTCCGTGTCCTTTGCGTGATTTATATTGATGATCGCTCCGCCCTTTGCGATAAGCGTACCGTTTTTGACTATGACGTTTACCGTGTGATTTTTCAGAGCTTTGGCTTCAAAAATACATCTGCTTCCGCGAGTCAGCGAATAGCCTCCCAGATCGAGCACAAGGGTTCCGCTCATATCGCTGAGCTGAGGAGGATTGGCGTTGTTTTCAAAATCCGAACGAAGAAGCACTGTAACGGTTTTTCCCTCGTCCTCACCGCCGAGCTTCTCGGCGGCTTTATTACTCGCCGCCTGCCATGTCTTTTCGGCGCTGACAAAGCTTCCGTCCATAAATACCGCAAACGGATACGCATTCGCGTCGGCGTATTGCTCGGAGATTATTCCATACTGAGTAGCTAAAGAATCTTTTTCGAGAGTATACACCGTCCTGTCTCCGCTTACGACGGCGTTTCCGAAGCTGAGAGCGCCCTCCGGAGTATTGAGATAGAGCTTAGGAAGGCTGTAGCCCGACGGAGCGGAAAGCCTTATATAGCTTCCGTTTCCGTCCTTACGGTAAATAACCGTGTCCTCCGGATTTCCGTTAAGAAGGGTTACCTTTGACATGGTATTTACAAGGAGTTCGCCTCCGACGACGGTTACGCTTCCGTCGATCAGGCTTACGCCGCCGTTGTCTTTAAGGTTAAAAACCGTTATCCACCTGTCGCTGTGCGCGTTTGTAAGATCAAATGTACAGCCCTCGAAGAGCATATTGACCTTACATCCTACGCTTCCCCCGTCGTAATAGCTTACGCAGATGAGATTTCCGGGATTTACATTTTCCGGAGTACTGAAATATATATCTTCAAAAGTGAAGCTGAAATTCTGCGGAGAGGTATAATCCTTGTTTTTCAGCTCGTCATCATGGTTTAAATGTATGACGGGTCCTCCGGAAGCGTTTATCACTCCGTTGCGGACTACAACATCGGTCGAATAGGTATGCATTCCCTTGGCTTCGAACAGTACGCTGGTCCCTCTCGTAAGAGTATGACCGCCAAGGTCGACAACAAAGGTTCCGCCGACCTCTCCGAGCTGAGGAGACGCCATATTGTTTGTATAATCTGAGCGCAGAAGCACGGTAACCGTTTTACCGGCGCCATATGCGGTTCCTATTTTTTCTATCACCTTATTGCTTGCCGCCTGCCACGTCTTTTCGGCGCTGACAAAAGCTCCGTCCATGAACACGACAAAAGGATAATTATCGGTGTCATATGCGTATTTATCCGGTACCGCGCCGTATTTTGTCTGATAGCCGGCCTCCTCAGCCGTGTAAACCGCGTATCCGTTTTCTGCCCTTTCCAAAGAAAAGAAAGCGTATTTGCCATCCTTTATCAGCGATATGTCGGGAATCTGATCAAGACTTTGCGGAACAATAAGCGTAAGATAACCGCCGTATGAATCGGCGCTTAACGTTACGGCTCCCTGGATAAGAGCAAGCTCGTGTACGGAACTCAGACGTATTTCCCCTCCGATAAACGTATATTTTACGGAAAGCGCTCCGCTGCCCTCGGTTAACGCCGTAACAGGGTTATCCGCGAGGTTTTCTCTCTTTATGTCTATAACGGTATCCTCAAAGGTTATATTGCTCCTTATCGATACCCCGTTTGCTGCGGAGCTTTCGCTTATGATGTTTTTCAGATTGGCGCCGGGAGTCAGTCCTATGTAAAGGTTTTCAAGATGTATGTCAAATTCCTTGCCGTTTCCTCCGGGAGAAGAGCCGGCGTAGCTGATCAGCGGAGTATCCGAAAGCATAATCGTTCCGTTTTTCAAAATCACGGCAGCTTTGTCCGCGTTGCTCGCGGTCAACCAAAGCGGAGCGTTTTCGGTATTTCCGCATATAAGCTTATAACCGTTTAAGTCAATCGTTACCGAGCTTTTGTCCGCAATGCTGACAAGATCATCATCGGTCAGCTCGTAGCTTGACATAAGCTTTACCGTGTCTCCGTCCCCTGCCGCTGACAGCGCGCTTCTCCAATCGTCAAACAGCTCTCCGTTCACATCAAAGGGGCTTTCCGAGACCGGCAGCCTGTACGGTTTATTCCCCTCGGCGGCAGATACAAGAGCCGCCTCGCTTATCTCGATATCGGTAAATATCTCGGAAACCTTGAAGTCATCGAAGTATATAGGCATCTCGGTATTACCGGACGGATTTACAGAAATATAAAATATTTTCGCCTGCTCGCCGATTTTGCCGTAATCGCTCTCATAAACCGTATACGGTATACGGAACTCGGTCCACTTATTTGCCTCTGTCTGTAAAGTATAATATACCCTGTCATAGTCGAGCGCGAGCTGAGCCTGATTCGTTATACCGTTGAGATAAAGCCTTATCGGTCTTGAAACCGTATCGTAAACTCTCAGGGTAAAGATGAATTTTCTTCCGTTGTCAGCTTTTGTGAGGACATCTCCTCCGTCAATGATCTTTTTATTTGTCAAAACGGTCGTGTTTGTGTAATAAACATGATCTCCGCCGTATTTTCCGGTATTCATCCCAAGCACTACCTTAAGCGCCTGAGAGCCGTCTATTTCAGTATTCTCATATTCCGCGTAACCGTTTGTTGTGAAATCCCCTGTTCCAAAGCTGAAATCCTCCTCGTAAACCGTAGATTCGTTTGCCGCATTTGCGCTTTTTACAAGAAAATATACTGTCTGTCCGGTCTTTTTGCTCATTACATAATCGGTGACGTCGTACTCGTAATATCCCGCGCCGTCCGTTCTGAGCTCGCCGAGAAGTTCCCCGGAAAAATCGCTTTCATCCTCCGCGCAATAAAAACGCACGATATTCGCCGCGTCGTTGTCGATCCTGACGCGAAGCTTAAGCTGATTAAAAGGCTCTGTAAGGGCCGGAACGGTAAAGGAAAAATGAGAGCTCTTTGTGTTTGAGACCGTGACGCGTCCGCCGGCAATATCAAAGCCTGCCGTAATCTCCGGAACTGTTGTAAAAGAAAAGCTGTATGCCCTACCCGCTTCTTTCCCGTTCGTGCCTTTTAGCTCCGCCGGGATTGTCAGAGTATATGTCTTTCCGCCGCTCATTGCGGAGGGAGAAAACGTCCATTCCGTATTTCCGTAAGATGAGCTCCACTTACCTTTTAAAATATTACCGTCCGTATCGGAAACCGTAACCTTTTCTATTTCGGAAGCGGAGACCTCCCCCATAAATTTAACGGTTATCGGAGAGCCTACCGATACATCCATAGACTTATCTGACGGAGAGACATAGGCCACACTCACCGGAGCATCCTTTAAATAATAGTCGGCGAAGCGCATAAACGCGTCATATGTGTCAACTCCATAAATATGATCCGTCCCGTTTGCGAAAGTATGGGCTATGTCGGCTTCAAACCAAAGTGCAGGCACGTCGTGCACCCGACAGAGATTTACAAGTATATTCTGCATATTGTAACCGGTATTGTAATTATCCTGCAGATTTACCGTAATAAACATAGGAGAATATCCGGGTCCTATATAGTCCACCGCGGCTCCGCAGCTGGAATAGATAAACTCGGCGCCGGAGGATATTTCCGCTCCGTTATAGGACGCCCAGGGCTGAAGCTCTCCGCCGTCTATTGTCGCGCCGTTTTTCGTGTAGCTTTCGGTTTTCCCGTTATCGTAACGGCTCTCCCCCGAATGCCCCGGTAAATATAGATTCTGATAAAAGGAGTTTATTTTTCGGTTTACAGCCTCGGCCACCTCGGCGTCGCTCATACCGCTCTCACGCGTTATAAGCTCTTCACGCAGTACCGGAGAACCGAGAAATGTCATCCAGGCGGCTTTTGAAATTCCGAATATCCCGATCCTTTCATTGTTGAATTTATAGGTCGTATGCTCGGAGAGCGAGAGATACCGGATATATCTCATTGCCGCGGTCGCGGTTTGAGCGGCATTGTAGGTATAAACGGCGTAGGACTGGTTATCCCCCGTTACGCTCTTTCCGTCTCCGCTGCTGCCGTCAAAATATCCGTAATGGTCATTTCTGCACATCGGAACAAAAGGGTAATCGAAAATGACTCCGGCGTATCCATTAAACAGAAAGCCGTTCAGCTGAGGGCGTTCTGTGTTCGTCGCTCCGGAAATCAGATGTCCGGCGGAGGACATCAGGGCCATAACAGGAACCTCGTCCGCCGGATTTACCGGGTAGATAACATGAATGTATAAATTAAGGTCTATCGGGCTTCCGTCTTTTTTTACGCAATCGGTTATTTCCTCCGCTTTGGTGTAATTTATTTTTATGTACTGTCCGTTTGCGCTGTCCGCGATTTTCCCTTCCGCGTCGCTATACCAGACCGGAGAGCTGCCGTCAAAACCGTTCTGAGTCGGCTTACGTGTCCCGTCCCCGTACACCCATTTGACTACCGTGTCCTGTTTGTACTTGCGGAAATCATTGTTCCAGACATTGACTATTTTTTCAAGAGTCCCGTCTGTTCCGTGCTTGTCAAGCTCGAAATATACTTCGTTATAAAGAACGTCGCAGCCCGCCGGAACAATAAGGCTCTCGTAATAGCTTCCCGAAGGAAAAGCCGCGATATCCCTGAAAAACGCTCCTTCGATGAGCTCCGCTCTCAAAAGCTGTGTCGAATAATCAAGAGCCGGACTTTCTGCTCTCGGATCGTTCAGATAATCAAGAACCGCCACGGCATATCCTCTTTCTAACATTGACTTGATTATTTTTACGTCGCTTTCAGTTCCCACCCTCTCGAAACCGGCGTTGACGACATAAAGTATTACGGGGGTACCGTTGTAGCCGGGCTTTGCCGAGCCACTGACGCTGTCAAAATATACCGTTATTTCAACGGGTATACCAATATACCCATCGTCTGAAATGCTCTGCTTTTCACCTTGTTTAAATAAATTTAAGGTCTCGTCCTCTTCTATCCCTGTCATAGCATCCTCCTTCGGCTGTTCATTTTCCGCAAATACCGACAGCTCGGTTAACGGCACGGCGGCTGCAAATATCAGTAATACAAGAAAAAATGAAAAAAACCTTGTTTTTATTTTCATGTTTATGATCATTCCTTTCTTACGCCAAATCAGCGTTTTGTGCGGTTAAATCGGTGCCGTGCTTTTTGCGCCGAAATCATAATAAGGTCGGCGTGAAGTCACGCTTTGAAAATTTATTCTCAAACTTATCTCCTTTTGTGTAGCAGCAGATACGATAGATGTAAGCGTCCATATTTTCAATCCTGTCAAAACTTGTGCGCTTATCAAGGAGTTGTATTAATATCTCCTGAGAAAGATCTTCTGCGTTGTGGGTGTTTTTAGTCTTTGAATAGGCAAAGCCATATATTTTATTCACATACTCGAGAACGATACTCTCGTTATCCATTATTCTCACCTGCCTTTCTTTGAAAAAATAAAGTAACAAACGCCGCGGTTCTTTTGCCTTCACTATAATAGTAGCAACCGCGGCGTTTTTGTTGGAGAGATTATTAAAATTCTTATATTTCGATGAGTCGTTTTACGATCGCACCAATTATCATCTTTTTTCGCGTATTTTGTAGTTTGAATCGGGTGCATATTTTGCATTTTCAACAACCCTTTTTTATATAGCAAATATACATCCGCAAACGTAAATATGTTTTATTGCTCAGCACCGTCATAAGCGTTGATTTCGAGTATTATTTTGCTCTTAGGCAAGCAGCTTATAACAACCGTATCGCCCACATCAAAATCTCCGCACGTTACTATATGGTAACTTATACCGTCTATTTTAACGGTTTCTCCCCATCCGTTCCTAATATATTCTGTATTATATTTATATCCAACATAACTGTCATTTACAATACGCTCTTCGATAACACCAATCCTTTCTACCGCATCACTTTCTTTTTCTTCTGAAAGGTACATCCCTCCTCTGAACAATATTTTTCCATGTATAACCAATGTATATGTTATTACTCCCAAAATGAACAGTGTAATGATAATTTCCTTTCCTATGTATTTTATATTTTTCTGGAATTTATGTGCCAACAGTTTATATATCACACCAATTATTGCTATCACTAAACATATTAGTCCGAATATGAGAGAAATAATTGGCCAACGAAAATTCTGATGAAAATACATTTCATATTCAAAACTCATAACGTACTACTCCCACTCTATTATAGTCAGCGGTTGAGAATAATAGTCTCTTCCCGCTCCTGCACTAAAACCTGATGAAAACGTTATTGACGTTGATTTGGTCGAAATATCATATGGGTCGTCCGGATTTGATCCAATCCGAGATTATATCCTACAGAGACATCGCAAATTGTCCGGAGAAATTATCCGGATTCTGATAATTTCTTCAGTCCGGTTTAAAACTGCTATTAGCCGGCATTGTTTAACAAAGTGATCTGAACATTTTGTTGACAAAAATACCCCAAAATATCTATTAATAAACATTTTGGGGTATGGAGCAGGCAACGGGAATCGAACCCGCCTCTTCAGCTTGGGAAGCTGAGGCTTTACCACTAAACCATGCCTGCGTTTATGCTTATATTATATACCAGTTTTTTTATTTTGTCAATCCTGTTTTGAAAGAAATATTGACTTTTTTTGAAAAATATGATATCCTAACCACAGATATCATTATTTTAGGGTAGGTTTATAAAAATGGAAAATGAATTTTACGGCTATAAGAAAAAGGACTTCGTTTTTATGGACAGAGACGCTATAATAGTTTTTCCGGAAAACGTATCTTTCAATAAAAAATGGATGCTAAAAACCGAGTATTTCGGCGCTTTTCCGGAGCTTGAGCTTGCGATGCTAAAAGAGGGCTATGCTCTTGCATACCTGAAAAACCGAAACCGCTGGGGAACCGATGAGGACCAGATCGCCAAACGTGATTTCGCCGAATACCTTAATTCCGAATACGGGTTTAAACGCAGATGCATCTGTATCGGGATGAGCTGCGGAGGCTTTCACGCGGTCAATTTCGCTTCCCGCTTTCCGTCGTATGTATCGCTTCTTTATCTTGACGCTCCTCTTCTGTCGTTTTGCGGATGGAGCGGTAACGGTGCCGGTAACAGGGATGTGTGGGAAAAAGAACAGATGGAGGCGTATGGCTTCAAGACTACCGCTGAAATCAGAATATATAACGATCAGCCCGTGCACCGCCTTAAAACTCTTACCGACAATAACATACCGGTGGCGCTTGTATACGGAGATGCCGATACCTGTGTAAGTCCTGAGGAAAACGCATTGGTTCTATACCAGTATTACATTATCAAAAACGCGCCTATAAAAATATGGAGAAAACGAGGCTGTGATCATCACCCGCATGTCGCAGTGGACACGGATGAGGTTATGGAATTTATTAAAAGAAACGAGCTGTAAAAAATACCAATCTGCAAAGTGACAAAATAAATCACGCAACACTATAATGTTTATGAGTCAGCTGCAATTTCATATAAGGAGTCAGTGTGAAAGATTAATATGATCGCATCAGAATTCAGACGCTTTCACGCATAAATTTTTTTGCAGAGCAACACACGAAAATTTTTTATATCTATTAAAAACCGGTAAAATCGGTTTTTTTAGCTGCCTGAAGGCGGCATGGAGGATTAAAATGCATTCTGTTAAAAAAGGAATTTACCGCCATTTCAAAGGCAATAAATACGAGGTACTTTTTACGGCAAAAAATTCGGAAACGCTGGAGGAAATGGTGGTATACCGCGCATTATACGGAGAAAAGGATATTTGGGTTCGACCTTTGTCAATGTGGGACGAAGATGTTGAATACGGAGGAAAAACATACCGTCGCTTTACATATATCGGCGATGATACAAACCAAATATGAAAATTTAATAAAATATAAAAAGAAAAATGTTGACATTATAAAAAATATATGCTATACTGATAAAAATATATTATTATGGGACATCGCCAAGTCGGTAAGGCACAGGACTTTGACTCCTGCATTTCGCCGGTTCGAGTCCGGCTGTCCCAGCCATGATGCGTGGCTGATTTAGATGCAGCCACGAAAAAACGAGAAAAACGGAGATTTCGAGAGATTTCTCCTTTTTTTCGACTCTGAAGTTTTTTGAAATTTTGCAGATGCATTTCGGGGTTTTCGAACCTGTAGCCGGATTCGAACCAACGAAAGCCTTCCTCCGTGAGAAAGGTGGCACGCGAAGCGTGACGGAAGGAGTCCGTGCAACTTTGAAATTTGATTAACTTTATGACAACGCACTCTCCCTCAGTCGCCTGCGGCGCCAGCTCCCTCCAGGAGGGAGCCTTACAAAAATCGCTTGCAAACGGTCGAAATGTTTACAACTTTGCGGTTATTGAAAACGAAAAGCATATGTGTTATAATATAGCTACAGAAAGGAAGTGAACTGATGTACCACCTCAATAAATTTTGCAATATTATCTTTGAATTGAGAAAAGAACGCGGTTGGACACAGACCATATTGGCTGAAAAACTTGGAATAGCCCCACAATCTATTTCTAAGTGGGAATGTGGCATAGGATACCCTGATGTCACTTTGTTTCCCCTGATCGCTGATCTTTTCGGTGTTGACATTGGTGTTCTTTTTGGACAAAGCAAAGAGGAGGATGAGAGTATGAATCACGACAACAAAAAGACGTTTGTTTTCGAACCGCTTCATCGTGTCGAACTTATGGTAGGTAATGAATGTGATATAATAGTTACCAAAAAAGAAACTGAAAATGCATATCTTGATATAGAAGGGGACAGTTCCTTTATTGAATTTTTGGGACTTGAAAAAGAAGACGGCGTCTTGCGGGTTAATGTAAAAAATCCAACAGGAAGCAATATTAAATGGATTCCGTATGACAGAGGAAATTATAATAAGCGCAATATTATCACTCTTCACACAGGAAAAGAGGAATGTCAATTGTTTGTTGTCAGTTATCTTGATCTCAATTTATATGAAATTGAAATGGACGATAACACCGATACCGATAGGTGGATATGTATGAAGGAAAGCTTGTGAAAGGTCCTCTTAAAAAGCATGTGTTCATATCCTATCAATGTTGAATATTACATAAAATTCGTTACAAGCATGGAGTTGTACCCCGGAAGACAGCGGACAAGTGAGTCGGCTGTGCCGGCAGCCAATGACGCTGTCTGCGCTGCAGAATTTTATATTAAATACCAACTGGTGCGTTCAGCTATGCTCGTAACGGGATGAGGACACAAAAAAGCTGCGGCAGTGCCGCAGCCGGAAACCGGAGAATTCGAGAGATTTCTCCGGTTTTTTCGACTCTGAAGTTTTTTGAAATTTTGTAGGTCCATTTCGGGGTTTTTCAGTCTGTAGCCGGATTAGAACCGGCGAAATGCATTTTTTGATATAGATACTCCACAGCACCAAATCCGTGGACAGATTCGAACCAACTAATATAATACAAATTGATAATTTTTCTCTCAAAATGCGTTATTGATTTCTTTGCTCTTCTGTTGTATAATATTGATGTCGACAGAAGAAAAGCTTTGCAAGGCACTAACATGCAAGGAGGAAACCATGAAACTTACAATCGGTGAAAACATCCGCAATTTTCGAAAGAAAAACGATCTGACACAGGAGGCTCTCGCTGACCGTTTGGGTGTAACATATCAATCTATCAGCCGTTGGGAGAACGGTGCAACCTATCCCGATCTTGAATTGATTCCTGCCATTGCCGAGGTGCTTGCCGTTACTGTCGACGAGCTCCTTGGAATGCCTCAGATCGAAAAAGAAAAACGTGCAATTGAGGCGTTTGACGAGCTTCGCCGCGAGTGTATAAAACGTGATTATGATGCATACAAGATCGTAAGTATTCTTCGTGATATACGAAGAAATTATCTTGACAGCGACTCTTCATGGCGTCCGTGGACTGAGGGAAACGACCGAGCATTTCGCGATCCCAAAATACTTCCCGAGGTGCGCTTGCTGGCAGAAGCCTATCTTGAACGCCATCCTATGAATCCGCACACAATCCAAACAATGGCAGAAGTTGAGGACGAAGATACTTTAGAGGATTTTTTGAGCAAATACACTACATCCTTCGATTGTTCCGCGCGCGCATTATTATTTAACAGGTATTGGCGGCGTGGCGATGCAGAACGGTTTGAGCCAGAACGCAGATATCAATTATATCAAGCCTTTAACAAATTGCTTTGTCCGAGCTATCTGTTAAAGTGGGGTGAAAGCAAAGAGCTCAAAGCGGCGGCTGATAAATTTATGGGAACCATGCTTTCACTAATTCGCTGCGATGCTGTGGATGATCGTCCGGATATATGGATATCGGATCGCATTGAACTCGGAATTAAATCTTCGGTACGTTCAATATCTTCGGGTAATCATGAACAGGCGCTTTCGCAATTAGAGGCTGTAGTCAAATTGTTAGAAGACACAATGATGATTACAGATGAGATTCTGTTGCCGACATCAAACCGGTTTCTTAACGGAATGGAATGGCGGGCAAAAGAAGATTGGATGAATCGTGATAATAATCCCGACAGCCCGGAAGAGCGAATGATCTATATGGCTACTCATATGAACGGGATGTGTAGTTGTTATTGCATATTCCCCGGCAATTATTATGATATGCTCAACGGAAAATCTTTTGACCCTATTCGTAATCATCCGGATTTTGAAAAACTTTGTGAGAGAGTAAAGGCGTTGATAGTAACAAGATAAAAGGAAAATTAAAACCCACATAGCTTCGTTTACACGCATAGCGTTGCGCCCCGGAAGACAGCGGACAAGTGCAACTCTTATCATCACAAAGAGGTTTCTATACCCTCAAGAAATTGAGCGTGCATCTAAATCGTACACTCATCACAGTCGGCAGTGCCGGCAGCCAATGACGCTGTCTGCGCTGCCGAATTCTATATTAAATACCAAATGGTGCGTTCAGCTATGCCCGTAACGGGATGCGACCACAAAAAAATAAAAAGCTGCGGCACTGCCTCGGCCTAAAACCGGAGAATTCGAGAGATCAACTCACTATTAGCGTTGCTCATATTCAAATTTCAGTTGGGAAACGTAACACTATCTCCATTGAATCAACCCACTGTTTGTGTTATAATAAAGCCACATCGTTGATAAGAACCAAAGGAGCCAACTATCAAAAAGTCAATAGGGAAAGCAAAAAAAGATGAAAAAAATAATGAAGAAGAGGAAGCGCGAGGAAAAGGCTACCGAGGAGTAGCTGAAAAATCGAATGTAAAAAAATCAAG
>CALYAD010000047.1 GCA_944393415.1 uncultured Clostridia bacterium
TCCTTCAGTCAGCTGCGCTGACAGCTTCCTCTAAGAGGAAGCCAAAACAACAAATTATGAGCTTTAATCAGCTATATGATTAATTTTATAAAAAAGCACTAAGCAAAACATAAAAAAAGCTGTACCAAAGAAGTGACGGTACAGACGCACATATAAAAACCTTAAACTTTTTTCGGATATCCCCTTGCAATTCAGAAGAAAATGTGATATAATCTTCCTAAGGGTGCCGGTTATCCGGTTGCGTAAGGTTGTGCTGTTTCCACTTCTTTATGCAGGACTGTCGTATTTGTACTACGGCGGTCTGCCTTTTTCTGTGTTTATTATAGCTTATTTCGACTTAATTATCAAGAGCTATTTGGAAATAATTTATGAATTTTTTAAGCACTTCGTGGCTTAAACAGAAGACAAGTATCTTTTGCGGAGAAGTTTTTTAAAGGTAATAAAATGGGGAAACTTTTTTTGGAAAAAGTTTCCCCATTTAAGCTTTTTGTGAGAATTATCTTTGGACGCGTCCGGAACCGCCGGTCTTGAGGAGATTGTTTACCTCGCTGAGCGATACAAGGTTGAAATCACCTTCTATGGAGTGCTTGAGAGCTGACGCGGCTACGGCAAACTCTATAGCGTCCTGAGCGGATTTTCCGGTGGAAAGCGCGTATATCAGACCGCCGCCGAAGCTGTCTCCGCCGCCGATACGGTCTACAATGTGGAGATGGTATGTCTTGGAGAAATAGCACTCCTTACCGTCATAGAGCATCGCCGCCCAGTCATTATCAAACGCGGATATACTTGTGCGGAGAGTAAATGCGACATATTTCATCCCGAAACGGTCAGCAAGCTGTTTTGCGCAGTCTCTGTAACCGTCGTAATTGAGCTTGCCTGTTTCGGTATCGGTCCCCTCGGAGGTAATGCCGAATACCATCTCGGCATCCTCTTCATTCGCTATACAAACGTCTACGTACTTGCAAAGCTCGCTCATTACGGTGTTTGCTTTTTCTTTTGACCAAAGGTTTTTACGGAAGTTAAGGTCGCAGGAAACGGTAATACCTTTTTCCTTAGCGGCCTTACAGGCGTCAAGCGTGATCTTTGCGGCGTTATCGCTGAGAGCGGGAGTAATGCCGGTCCAGTGGAACCAGTCTGCTCCCTCAAAAATTTTATTCCAATCGAAATCTGAGGGATCCGCGGCGGCGATGGAGGAATATTTACGGTCGTAAATTACCTTGGAGCCTCTCTGCGACGCGCCTTTTTCGGCAAAATATATTCCGAGTCTTTCGCCTCCGCGTACGATATTTGAGGTGTCCACTCCTAACGCACGGATACCGTTGATTGCCGCCTGTCCGATATCGTTATCCGGTATTTTTGTCACAAAGGACGCCTCAAGCCCGTAGTTTACACAGGAAACCGCGACGTTGGCCTCGGCTCCGGAATATGTAGCTCCGAAGGAATGCGCCTGAATAAATCTGTTGTAGCCCTCGGGACTCAGGCGCAGCATCATTTCACCAAAACATACGATCTTCATTGTTTCAATACTCCTTGCTTTAAAATATATTTTTGTTTGATCGCCGCAAATGCCGCGTTTCAAAATCAATTATATTATAGCAAACTTATTTGCGTTTGTCAACATTAAATACCTTTTTAGTTTCAGTAAAATGCTAAAGTGGAAACACTGTTTAACAAAAAAGTAAAAAATTTGGGAAAGGTGTTTACAAACATAATTTTTATGTTATAATTATATATAACGGAATTTTAGATATATTATATCTTTATATAATAGACTGTGACCGTAATCAGGTATAGACATAAAAAGGAGATAAACTTTTGATCATTCAACTTGACGAAGCGAAAAGGACGCTGCTGCAGAAAAAAGAGGAGATAAACGAGCTTGCCTCGGCGCTTAAGCTTGACGAACTGAGACAGGAGACGGCGGAGCTTGAAAAAAAGACGCTTGAAGCGGATTTCTGGAGCAGAGACGATTCCGGAAGTATACTTAAAAGAATCAAATACTTAAAAGACAGGGTGTCGGCGTACGAAACGCTCGAGAGTAAGCTGGAGGATACTCTTGTGCTTACCGATATGGCTATTGAGGAAGAGGATGAGTCGGTAACCGATGAGGTTCTTGAGGCGGTGAAGGAGATAGACGAGGAGGAAGAGAGGCAAAGAATAGAAATACTCCTGTCAGGTGAGTACGACGCAAACAACGCAATTCTTACGTTCCATCCCGGGGCAGGCGGAACAGAGGCTCAGGACTGGGCGATGATGCTTTACAGAATGTACACAAGGTGGGGAGAAAAGCATAAGTACAATGTAAAGCTCCTTGACTGGCTCGACGGAGAGGAGGCCGGAATAAAAAGCGCTACGATAAGAATCGAAGGCACTAACGCTTACGGCTATCTGAAAAGCGAAAACGGAGTCCATAGGCTTGTCCGGGTATCTCCGTTCGACGCTTCGGGAAGAAGACATACTTCTTTTGCTTCCGTTGAGGTTATGCCGGAGCTGGATGACGATAATAAGATAGAGATCAGACCGGAGGATATAGAGATCACGGCTCATCGTTCAAGCGGAGCGGGCGGACAGCATATCAATAAAACAGATTCCGCTATTCGTATAACACATATTCCGACAGGTATTGTCGTCGGGTGTCAGACCGAAAGAAGCCAGCTGCAGAATAAGGAAACCGCGTTGAAGATGCTCAAGGCCAAGCTTCTTGAAATCAAGATACGTGAGAATCTTGAAAAAATAGAGGATATCAAGGGAACCAAATATAACATAGAATGGGGAAGTCAGATAAGGTCTTATGTTTTTATGCCTTATACGCTTGTAAAGGATAACCGTACCGGATATGAGGACGGAAATATACAGGCTGTAATGGATGGAGAGCTTGACGGCTTTATCAACGCTTATCTTAAGCTCAACGCAAAAAGCTGATAAAGCACCGACAGAGTCCGAAAAATCCGCCGGTCAGATATTATTTGACAGCCTTTGCTCGATGATTTTTAATCCGTGAGAAATTTCTTCATTGGAAGCGGAGATATGCATAATGATATCATAGCTTATTCCGAGCGCTAAAATCAGAAATAATATTCCGAGAAGAAGTATAAATACGGTTTTGAAGGGATATTTTCTTTTACGGTAATCCGGCCATTCGAGTGTGATCAGCGGATACGGTTCAATTAGTTTCATAGCTTCCGGCATCACTTTCTTCGCTTTATTGATATTATTATATGATAATATAATACGGGGTATTCCTGAGTGTTTTACACAGTACCGCGCCTTACTCCTCTATTTTGTATATAGAATTGTGATGGAAAAATTCATATATGAGTGCTATAATGTGTATGTTGAAAAGTTAACAAATTCACGTTTAACGGAGGGTGGGATATGGATAGAACCGAAACGGTTGAGTTCATGAATATGTGTATGATATGTAACGGTGATAAGGTTTTGGTTCAAGATCGGAAAAAACAGAGTTGGTCAGGTATTGCTTTTCCGGGTGGACATGTTGAAGCGGGAGAATCCTTTACAGAAGCTGTTATCAGAGAAGTTTATGAAGAAACGGGACTGACTATTTCTGATCCACATTTATGTGGCATAGAAGATTGGTATGAAGATAATGTTCATTATGTAATTTTGTTATACAGGACAGAGCGGTTTGAAGGAACGCTCCATTCTTCAGATGAAGGCGAAGTATGGTGGGAGAATATAGGGACTCTCTCTGAGCTGAACCTTGCGGCCGGTATGGAAAATAAGCTTTGTGTGTTCAAGCAAGACTACATAAGCGAGCTCTTCTATCGTAAAGATGGGGATGAATGGGTTTATGAGTTGAAATAACCGCTAAGGGATTGAGACATTCCAACAAAAATTAATCGCTATAACCGCCACTGGGAAAAATTGGTGATTTTTACGGAAGGGTACCATTTTTCCGGCTGAAAAGACGAATTTATAATCTAAAAAAATGGTTTTTAAAGTTGATTTTAACAGCGACGGCAGGCTTCTTCGGGATTATCTGAGGACGACGTGCCGGATATCACGCGGCATGCTGATAAAGCTGAAGAAGACCGAAGGCGGGATAAAGCTTAACGGAGCGCCCGTTACGGTCAGAGCACTTTTGAAAACGGGGGATATTATAGAGCTTTCGGACGCGGACAGTCCGAAGGATGAAAATCCGTACGTCATTGCCGGCGGTATATTGCCGGAGATAATTTATCAGGATGAGGCGTTAATGGTTTTCAATAAACCCTCCGGAATGCCGACCCATACATCAAGAGGGCATACGGAAAGCTGCCTTGCCAACAGTGTCTGCGCGTATTTCAGGGATAAGGGACAGCCGTTTGTGTTCAGACCGGTAAACAGGCTTGACAAGGATACGAGCGGCGCTGTTATGATCGCCAAAAACAAATATTATTCCGCAATACTTTCAAGGTCCATGTGGAACGGAGAGATAAAAAAGGTTTATCTGGCGGTAACCGAAGGCGAGGCGCCAAAGGAAGGGAAGATCGAGGGGTACATAAAAAGAGAGGATAAAAGCATAATAAAGCGTAAGCTGTGCTTGGAGAGAGAGCCGGACTCGGCAGGCTCTTTAACATATTTTAGGACTATAGGTACCGGCGGCGGTAAGAGTCTGGTTATGGTCTTTCCGATAACCGGAAGAACACATCAGATACGTCTGCATTTGGCGTATATAGGACTCCCCATATGCGGGGACACTCTCTACGGAAGCTCGTCTGAATGTATAGAACGTCAGGCTCTTCATGCCGTTTCGCTGACATTTCCTTCTCCCATTGACGGACGGAGTGTCAAGGTTATGGCTGAGCCTCCAAATGACATAAAAAAACTGATAGAGAAATACTCTTTAGCAGATATACCCCGGGATTGCGAATGGGCGAGCTATTTTATGAATAATTTTTCTTCAGAAACCCTATTTGAAAAAAGTGTCTCTGAAGCATCCCAAAACTTTTCTTAAAGGGATATGTTTCAAAATTTGAGTAAGCGTTTCATGCCGTCTCAGTCTCTTGTTTTGACCATGACTTAACTTTCACGCTATCCTCCTTATGAAATCTGACTTTACGCCTTTTTCGGAGAAGCTTTAGGAAGATTTCTGCCGCACAAAACGCTGATTTGGTGTACGAAAGGAATTCATATAAATGAGAAAAATCAGGCGTTATATACCGCTTCCCGCTATGATTCTTATATTTACGGCTGTTATTTGCGCGATAATAAATGTTATAGCGGTATGTAATAGGGGATTTGCGGATTTTTTTAATCTGAATATCTCCCCGTTTTTCAGAATGATACTCGCAAAGATCACGGGGGTTCTGCCCTTTTCGCTTGCGGAGATAATAATAATTCTTTCTCCGGTCCTGATGATACTTCTGATTATACAAGCGGTCCGGCTTATTAAGAAGGATGGAGTAAAGCGCGTCAGGTTTCTTTTTTCAATACTTGCGGTGATTGCCTATATTTATTCAAGCTTTGTTCTTACCTTTGCCACGGCGTATCGGGGAACTTCGCTTGAAGATAAGCTTAGCATTAGCCGCAAAGAGGTGAGCGCCGCGGAGCTGCAGGCAGCCGCCCGGATCGTTTTAGATGAACTTAATCTGCTAAGTGAAAATATAACTTACGACGGCGAGGGCTTTTCGGTAATGCCGTACGGATTTTCGGAATTAAACTCGAAAATGAATGCGGCATACGCGGGGCTTTGTGAAAAATACTCTTTTATATCAGAGCTGAATAGTCGTGTTAAAAGCGTTATGCTGAGCGAGCCTATGACATATACGCATATATCCGGGGTGTATACTTTTTTTACGGGTGAAGCAAATGTGAATGTCAATTATCCCGACTATATAACACCTTATACGATGGCGCACGAGATGGCGCATCAGCGCGGGATTGCAAGAGAGGACGAAGCAAATTTCGTGGCGTTTCTCGTATGTCTGGAAAGCGACGATACGTATATTAGGTATAGCGCGTATCTGAATATGTACGAGTATCTTGCTAATGCGCTTTTCAGGGCGGATAAGGACGCGTATAAAGAGCTGTATTCCGATCTGCCGGTAAGCGTTATAGAAGAGCTGATAGCCTACAGTGAATTTTATGATAAATACCGGGACAGTGTTGTCTCTGATATTTCCGACTCGGTTAATAACTCCTATTTGGTTTCCCAGGGTCAAACGAGCGGAACTGCGAGCTACGGGCTTGTTACGGAGCTTGCGGTCGCGTATCTGCTTGGACAATAACAATACGGAAGTTATTTATGAATAGTCTGAAAGCTTCGCGCGGGCAAAATTTGTTTTTCGGAATAAAAATCCGCGAAAATAAAAATAACAGTTGACAAGTTACGGAAGATATGCTATAATGATACCGTAATCAAATTACAAATTCAGGCCAAAGGAGGCAATGATATGATGAAGGTTTATATTTATCGGATGTCATATTCGTCGCCTTCGGAATGCGTATAACCAAGGCTGTAATTTTATTTTTTGCACATCCGATTTCGGGTGTGCTTTTTTATGCTTACAAATAAAGCGCCCGAAGGGGTGCTTTAGTTTTTCGTGGAAACTCCTCAAAATATAGGCTGTAAGGAAAATCATTGTGACTTCGGTGCGAGAAAGGAAGGTTAAAAATCACAATTTTTGTTCGCAATAGCCCAAAGCGCTGGAATGGAGGAGATAATTATGAAAAGACTGAAAAACAAACTATTATCAATGGAGCCGAATACAGCTACCTATAAAGAAATGTACGAAGGTGAAATGACGGTGATTTTCTCATACGATCCCGATATACCACCTTCAATCGAATACGAACCCCTCTACTTTAATAACGGTATCGGGTTTTTGATTTCTTTAACACATAAATTGGCACAGGACAAACCGACGGTAACAATACAAATACCGATAGATATGCTCGGTATTACTGTGACAAGCGATACCGCCGCCGATTTTTGCCTGCGCGCTTTCAGACCATATATCGACGAGCTGAACAAGAATCTGTATAACCGCAGCCGTCCCGACAATGAAAACGGAAAGTATTATTTGTATACTCCGGGAGAGACAGTTGTAAAGCGCAACTCGGCGTTTTTTGCTATGTGTCAGCAAAAGGATTATGAATACGGAAGCGGTTCTGTTGTCTATAGTATCCAGGACAGCAGCCGCGCTTTCCCTCCTAAAATGTGTCTTTGTATCATGCTGCAGGTTCAGCTTCCGAAAAAGAAGCTTCGCAAAGCAATTCAGATGCTATGCAGAGATTTGCCGGACACCGCATATAAGTTTGCCGCGGAGTTTGACTTTTGTAAGCTAAGCGAAGCGCTTGCGCTTGCCGAAAAGCAGGAACACATCCGCAGATGGTTGAAATCAAGCGATTACTGCGCCTTTATTGCAAACGGCAGCATTTTACCGCGCTCTAAGGGAACAGAGCTGCCGCTGCCCGACGCGGTACCCTTCATGTCCGCTAAGGCGGACGAAATCGAGATTTGCGGTATACGCGGAATGGGGATAAAAAAAGGAGTTACAGTAATTACCGGGGGAGGTTATTCAGGCAAATCAACGCTTTTGAACGCTATATCAGCGGGAATTTATAATCATATTATCGGAGACGGAAGGGAGCTTTGCATTACGGATGAAAGCGCGGTCACTATATCGGCAGAGGACGGGCGCAGTGTTAAGCATATAAATATTTCTCCGTTTATAAAATGGATTCCAGGCGGGAATACCGGGGATTTTTCAACCGAGCATGCATCGGGTTCCACCTCACAGGCGGCTAACATTATGGAGGCGGTGGATGGCGGCGCAAAGCTGCTGATGATTGATGAGGACAGAAGCGCGACAAACTTCATGATACGCGATAATATGATGAAAACGCTGATAGAAAAAGAGCCGATAACACCTTTTACCGACCGAGTGCGGGAGCTTTATAAACGCTGCGGTATATCCACTGTGCTTGTCATCGGGGGAAGCGGAGAATATCTTTCAGTAGCGGACAAAATTTATATGATGGAGGATTACAAAATTTACGATGTGAGCGAAAAATCAAAGAAGATCTGTGCCTCATACGGCGTTAAAAACGAAACTATACCGGACGCCGATTGGAAGCAGCAAAGGACTTTCTATTCAGAGGGCTTCAGCTCATATCCATCGGGCAGCGGGAGCGAACGGCTTTTGGTATCCGATATGGGCTTTATAATCATCGGAGATGAAAAAATCGATGTGCGCGGGCTGCACAATATTGTGTCCGACGCTCAGCTTGACACGCTCGGTTTTATGCTGCGTTATTTGTCTCTGACAAACAACGACCTGAAAATCGACATAAAGAAAAAAGTCAGCGAGCTGTACTCAAAAATTGAGGAGGAAGGTATTGATTTTCTTTACTCATCCTTTTTTACAACATGTCAAAGGTTTCTCGATCTTCCGCGCAGTCAGGAGCTGCTTGCCGTTATTAACCGGATGAAAAATGTAAATTTTGTTAAAGGAAACGGCTGAAAAATTTAAGGTGATAAGCTTAATTGTCTGAGTATAATTCAAAACCACCGGTTAAACCGGTGGTTTTGAATTATTTATTTTCAGGCGACCGTGACCGGAAGGCTGGACAGCGTTACCTTCTCATACATATCGCGGAAGAGATCAAGAGTACATAATTCTGTCGATGGAAGAGACACGCTTCCGGCGGCTATGGCGGAAGCTATATGAAGCGTTTCCTTGGGAGTTTTTCCTTCATGGACACCGATAGAAAATCCTGCTACCATGGAATCGCCGGCTCCTACGGTGCCTTTTACGGCGTTTATACGGTTGACCGCCTTCAGGCAAACGCCGTCACGCAAATATATAGCGCCCTCCTTTCCCATTGAAACGCACACGGAACCTATTCCGGAGCGTATCAGCTTTTCGGCGCACTCAATTGCCTGTCCCATGGTTTTTATTTCAGTTTCCATTAGCTTAGATAGCTCATCGCGGTTTGGTTTTATAAGGTCGGGCTTTGCTTCAAGTCCAAGCCTCATCAGGTCGCCGTCCGCGTCAAGAATCGTGTAAACTCCTTTTTTCTTTGCCATTATTATGACGTCTCTGTAAAATCCTGTGGGTATGCCGGGAGGTGTGCTTCCGCTTATGACAAGGACGTCTCCCTTGTTTATGCTGTCGGTTATCAAAGCGAACATTTTTTCGGCGTCAGCGGAGCTGATCGGATGTCCTTTTTCATTATATTCAGTCGTTACTGAGGTCGAACGGTCATAGATTTTGACGTTTGTCCGGATCTCGCCGGGTACATTAATTGCTTTGCATTGGATACCGTTTCCGGTAAGGAAAGCTTCAGCGGAGATGCCTTCCGTGTATTCGTATATTATGGCGCATACCTTATAACCTAAATTGTTTATCGCAACGGCGGTGTTTATACCTTTTCCGCATACGCTTTTATCAAAGCTGAGCACTCTGTTCGTGCCCCCGACTACTGCTTTTTCAACATTTAAGGTTTTATCCACGCAGGGATTAAGTGTCACTGTATATATCATTTTTATAATTCCTTTCTTACGCCGGGTAGGCGATTAATAAAAAAAGCTTTTTTTGTTATTCCCGATCGTAATATTTCAACTGATGTTAATATGCGCTGAAAACGCTTCTAATATGTAAGAACGGGTCAATAGCAACAGTTTATATTATTTTATTGATTTTGTCAAGTATAAAAAGGCAGCTTTAGCTGCCTTAAAGTGTAGATATCGTCTGAACGCTGATTTGATCCCTCATACTCAAATCTTTAAGAAAAATTTTTGTGAAGTTTCTGACGGCTTCCGATAAGCTCTTGACATAAGCGTCGTCTTCTGTTATTCCCGTTCTGTGATTTCAGCGCCCAAAGCTCTTAGTTTTCCGACAAATTCGGAGTACCCGCGCTCTATATAAACGGTATCGTTTATTACGGATTTTCCGTGTGCGCACAGAGCCGCGCCTACCAGTGCCGCGCCGCCGCGAAGGTCGGTTGCCCGGACCTCGCCTCCCGTAAACGAGGTGTTTCCGTATATAGTCAGCCTGCAGCCTGATTCTGTGGCGGTAAGACCCAGAGCCCGTAAAGGCTCAAGATAATGGAAGCGGTTTTTGAATACCGTTTCACAGATAGTACTTATCCCGTTTGCCGAGGCCATCAGTACCGCGGTCTGTGGATGAAGGTCTGTCGGAAATCCCGGATACGGAGCTGTATGGACGCAGGCAGGTGAAAGAGACGACGAAGTAACTTTGACGCTGTTTTCTTTTGTTATGAGCTTCGCTCCCATTTGATCGATCACATTGAGAAATGATGAAAGCTGGTTTACGGGAGCGTTCAGACAGGTTATATCACCTCCTGTCAAAAGCGAGTATGTAATAAAAGTACCGGCCTCGATCATATCGGGACATACTGTAAAATCACAGCCGTGAAGCTTGCTGACCCCGTGAACAATAATAGTATCGCTGCCTGCCCCGCGAATATCTGCGCCGCAGAGATTAAGATAGTCCGCGACATCGCGGATATGCGGCTCTCTGGCCGCCCCTTTAATGACGGTCGTACCGGCGGCTTTGGCCGCGGCTATCATAGAGTTGATCGTTGCGCCGACTGTTTTTATCGGAAATACTATTTCTCCTCCACGTAAAGAATGCGGCGCCGATAATGTCTGACCGCTCTCCGTGGTCAGACAGACCGCTCCGAGAGCTTCCATTGCGAGTATGTGCAGATCAAGCGGACGGGAGCCGAAATCGCAGCCTCCGCTGATAATGCTTTCACATTTTCCGAAACGGGAGAGCATAGCGCCTATGAGATAGGAGGAGGCTCGCATTTTCCGCGTTAGCTCAACCGGTATCTTACCGTCGCCTATCCCGGAGGTATTTATTTTCAGAACGTTTTTATCGATTTTTTCCACTGTACATCCAAGACTGCAAAGTATGGCGATACAGTCGTTTACGTCGCTTATATCCGGGATATCGCGCAGTATCGTGATTCCGTCTGTGATCAGCGACGCTATGAGCACAGCGACAGAAGAGTTTTTGGAGCCTTGTACGGTGACGCTTCCCTTGAGCGCGGCTCCGCCGTTTATTATGTAGCTTCCCACATATCTATCCTTTCATACCGTTTTGTCCGGCTGTACCGCTTATATAACGCGGCTTATTATGTACTTGGAATCAGTCGGGAACCGCTTGGGCGGGAGGCTTCGGAGCTCATGCCCTTAATTACCTGAGCGATTGCCGATGCTTTGATGCCAACGGCTCGTTTTATATCTGAATTATAAAACGTCCTGCTGATATCATGATATGCCGGCAAAGGATTTTTGCTATTGGAAGCTAAGGAAAAGAAAAAACGCCCTGTCGCGTTTCGGTGTGAAAAGTGAAACGGATAAGGCGTTCAGGAAAATTTTAATCTCGGTGATTTCGTCCGAGAATCAAAAACAGTCGAAGAATCTGAGTAAGCGATACCGCGAGGGCGGCGACATAAGTCAGAGCGGCGGCGTTAAGGACCTTCCTTGCGGACTGCTGCTCGGTTTCATTTAAGATACCGCAGGTCTCGATTGCCTCCATTGCGCGGTTGCTGGCGTTGTATTCTGTAGGAAGCGTTACAAGCTGGAACAGAGCCGTGAAGGAGAAAAGCGCAAGTCCGATATAAGCCACTATAACAAGTGATTCGGAAAAATATGAAAACAAGAGTCCGATCAAAAAGAGCCAAAGACCTAACTGAGAACCGATATTTGTGATCGGGATTATAGCCTGACGTATTTTTATTGGAAGATACCCCTCGGCATACTGGAGCGCGTGTCCCGCCTCATGGCAGGCGACGCCGATAGCGGCTGTAGAGCCGGAATCGTAAACGGAGTCTGAGAGGCGGATAACGTTGTGTTTAGGATCGTAGTGATCGGTAAGATTACCGCGGACTCTCTCTATCGCGACATTCTGCAGACCGTTGGAGTCCAGCACGGCGCGAGCGGCCATAGCTGCGGTGTAGCCTCTCATATTATACTGTCTGCTGTATTTGTTGAATGTTGAATTGACCCTTGCGCTTGCCCAGATTGAAAAGATCAGAGCGGGCAGGATTATGATGTAGGTAGGGTCAAAATAGAAAAAAGGTATTTTTATCAGTCCTTTCGTAACTAAAATTAAAAGTATTTTGTAATATTATTATTTCTCGGAACTCTGTTTTATGCGCTTTATTTTACAATTGTTTTTGACAATTTCATTGTATCATAAAATAATGTAAAATCAATAAATAAATCCAAAATTAATTGTGAAACGATTAAAATTGGAGATTTTATGCATTAAATTTCACAAAATTATTTATTCATAAAATAAAAAATTTGTAATCTTATTAGAAATTGTCATTTTGGTGTTGAAATTTGTTGAAAATTATGCTATATTGGAATAAATTTTTATAGGAGGGAAACTCATGTTAGAGTTCATTCAATCAATAGCAGACGAAAATAGACGTAATATGATCAATGAAATGTGCACATTGTATTACAATCGAATGCTGACTTACGCGAAAACAATTTTAAAAAGCACTCACGACGCTGAAGACGCGGTTCAGGACGCGTTTCTCAAGATTGTGGAAAATCAGGACTTGATAATAAAAGATGTTCGCAGCAGCAGTACTGCGAGTTTGGTATTTATAATATGCAGAAACTCGTCGTTGAATTTGTATAACAAAATTCGCCACAGAAACAAAGTATTCACGTCACTTGACGCCCCTGATGTAATGGAGGGTCTGGAGCCCTATACGGAACAGGACGACTCGTTGACCGAACTTATCAAGAACGAAGACAGAAAGTTTATAGCCAGAGTAATTGGTATGCTTGAGCAAAAATATCATGACGTTCTGATGCTTAGCGCAATTTATAATATGCCGTATGCAAAAATCGGTAATATAGTCGACGCCAGTGAGTCTGTTGTCAGAAACAGAATACACCGAGGAAAAATAAAACTGAGAAAGCTATTGGATGAGGAAAAGAAAAAAGAGGAGGGGAAAGTAAATGGATAAGCTTGATATATTAATATGCTTAGCCGCGCAGGAGTGTATCGAGCGCGAGGCTAATGAATTCATGAGTTTAGAAGTAACGGAAGACGCGTTAACCGAGCGTAAAATCAGGAAGATAGAGAAAAAATGCAGACAGGCAGAAAAAGGCTATACAAGATTCCATGCGCTTAAGGTTGCCTGCGTCGCGTGTTTGGTTGTGATTTCCCTGATGTTTACTGCTTGTATGTCTATCAAAGAAGTACGGACCGCGATCTGGAATGTTATCGTAGATTATTACGAAGATCATATAGCGGTCAATTTCGGTACGGACGACGGTAAACCGGATACTGATCCTTCCGGTTCCCAAAACGGGCCGGCCGGCGATACGTCAGATAACAATAACGGCAATCAGCCTGTTGTTGACGACGGGAAAGACGACGAAGATAACAAACCGGCTGATGAAAAGCCGACGGATGAGACGCCGACTGTTGAAATACCGGAAACTATAGAGCAGAAAGCCTATTTGTCATTCCTTCCGGAAGGGTATAGTTCGGAAATTATGTACCAAACTGATAAACAAATACTTATTGCTGTAAACAATAAATCCGAACTTAAGTTTTATTTTAATCAGTCGACTATAGTATCAACTGACAATATTTTCGTCGATTATGAAGAAAATGATACAGTTACAGAATTAACTGTAAATGGTTATTATGCATTATTAGTTGAATATGCAGATGAACCGGGAGTTTTTGTAATTGTATGGAGAGACGATAAATATGAATATTCGCTTCAAGGCAATTTTGATTCTGAACAACAGGCTCTTCAAATAGCAGAAGCGGTAAGGCTTGAATAGTAAAGCGAATCGTAATAACAAAAAAATTACCGATCCTGAAATCGGCGGATTGACCGGAAAACCCAGATATTGTAAGGGCTTTCCGGTCATATTTATTTCCCGAGGGCGCCGGTTCATAAAGTGTTAACAAAATTATTTTCCCGAAAAGTGAAACTTTTGACGCAGAAATTTGTTTTATTATTACAGAGAGGCGGAAAGGAGGAAATGAATTTGAAAAAGACTTTATCTCTGTTGTTAGTAATGCTTAGTCTGCTTTCTGTATTCGCGGTAGGCGTCAGCGCAAGCGATATCGGAATTCAGCCGCTATGGGATAACACGAGAATAATAAGCTGCAGAGTCTATGTTGATACTGATGGATACGGATATGCCGAATCGGATGTTTTCGGACATTTTTCATCAAACAAAATAGAGGTAGATGTTATTGTGTATGAGAAAAACGGATCCGATTGGGTATACGTCGGAGAAGATCATGTAACGTCTAATACAAATTTTTGCTTTACCAGTTATCAATTCGATGTATCTGACGGCGCGGTATACAAAGCCGATTTTACATTCACAGTTACTAAAGACGGCGTAGACGAAGTAATTGAAAAGACCTGTTATTCTGAGTAACATCAACAACAGTTTGAGATGCGGATATAAAATAAGAATACACTATAAGCTCTCGATTCAATAAAAATATCCGTATTTCAAACACGCTCTCATAAGAGAGAAAAATACAGCCGAATTTATTCGGCAGCCCGAAAAGGAAAACAATATGAAAAAAATTAAATCAAGAAATCCGGACAGACCGGTAGGAGGAAAGAAAATGACATTGGAATACAGAGTTATATCAGACATATTTACTGATGAGGACGGAACTAATCACAGAGTTTACGGTATATCGGTGTATAAGAAAACAAAGGAAAATGAAACGCTTATAAAAGAAATACCCGATATTTTCACTGATTTTAAGCGTGCTGAGGCGTTGGCGGCGCAATGTGCGTTTCTGCATGTGCTTCCGGATAAGATGTATGATGTGATAGAAATAGCGTTAGGTTAAGGCAGTCGCCGCCATTAAGCTCTGACTGATCCCGTTGGAGTTTTAGCTTAATATAATCAGTATTTCTTTTGGATAAGGAGAAGACGGATCCGGCGGTTTAAGCGCCGGATAATAAATCAAAGAATGTTGGGCGCGATACGACGCTTTATCTGTGAACGGTAAACCATGTTAACCATGAGAAAAAACATGGTTCTTCCCGGATGCTTCAGCATACGCTTGTGGAATATCGTTCTTTTCAGGATATTTCGGACAGTGTATAGTTCCTCGTATACCCGCCAGTATTCAGAGGTAATTTGCTCAGCTGTCATATTCGGAGTATTGTTGACGGATATCGAAGGCTTGTAATTGAAAACGTTCTGATCGGAAATGCTTCCTCTTTCGTTCATTTTCTTGTTGAGGTCTGTCCCCGGAATAGGCGTCAGACAGTAGAATTTGGGAGCGATTATGCTGCTGTTTCTGACAAATTTTATGGTTTCGTCAAGAACAGCCGGAGTATCCGTATCAAGTCCGATTATCATTTCGCTTGCCACCTCGATACCGGCGTCGTTCACGGTTTTTATGATTCTGTAGTAATCCTTAGGATCGCACCATGTTTTTTTGACTTCCTTCAGTCCATCAGGAATAATAGTTTCAAGCCCGAAGCTGAGAACGTAGCATCCGCTTTCGGCGACGGCGGAAAGAAGCTCGGGATTATCGGCTATCTGTATCGCGCATTGGCTCATCCATTTCATTTTTAACGGCTTTATGCGTCTGCACAGCTCCAGCATATATTCCGGGTCGGCTACGATGTTATCGTCTATAAGGAGGAATTTTTTAAATCCCAGACCTTTTATGTATTTTATATCGCGTATGACCTCGTCTATTGGTCGTTTCAGATATTTCCCCTTGAACAGACACGCGATAGTACAAAAGGAACAGCTGTTTGGGCAGCCGCGTCCCGCTTGAACTGGTAAAAAATCGCCTATATTCTTTTTGAGTACCAGGTCATAGCGGGGAATAGGCGTGGAAAGCTCATTTAGCGGCTCCTTATAAAACGGTTTAAGCTCTCCCTTTTCTATATCGTGACACAGCTTTGCTATAGTTTTCTCGGAATCGCCTATCATAACGCTGTCGCAATATTGTTTGGCAAGCTCGGGAACAAGCGAGACCATAGGTCCGCCCATAAAAACAATTTTACCGCGCTTTTTGAACTCGGCGGCGATATCTTTGGCGCGGTTGGCGGCATGACCCATTCCGCCTATGCCTATAACATCCGCATCAGTGTCATACGGCACGTCTTCAATTGTTTCAAGACAAAGCTCCGCGCTCCAGCCTTCGGGCAAAAGCGCCGCAAGGAGCGGATGCGCGAGACCGACAAAGTATAGCTTGCGTTTTTTTACAAGCTTGCCGTGATCATCGTAAATAGTAGGCTGTATAAATAAAATTTTTTTATTCATTTACCGCGGATTCCTTTCTGTCCTGAAAGCGGCGCTCAACCGGGTCTGAAAAGTTTAAATCAATGAGACCTTGTCGTTTGCTTTAATAAAAGTTTTCTGAAAAGGCTTTGTCAGCGAGGCATATGAGGATTTATTATCAGTGAAACATACTGAAAAAATATTTTCGAAGCGCCGAAAAGAACACGGTAATAGGTATCTCGTCCGTATTTGGAACGGATATAGCGTCTTTGTTTTGAATTGGCGGAGGTTTTGAGATAAGCGCGAAGAATGTTGTAATAATACGCTCTTGTCGACATTTTCAGTGGTCTGAACGCGAGATGCGCCATATCCCAGTAGCCGTATTTTTCACGCGGCAGTACCGGTTTTGTTTTTAAGCTATCATAAAGCGGGGTGCCGGGCATGGGAGTTATGGGTTGGATATTTACCAGCGGATGCTCGAAGCTGTTCAGATTCTCTATGAGCGTGTTGAAATCCCGGCGTGTCCAGTCCTCTCCGACGATAAGACCGCTGTAGCAGTCAAGGCCGTTTCTTTCGAGGACGGAAACCGCTTTTAAATTTATGTCCACATTGGTTTTCTTGCCGAAATCGTCAAGCTCGTTTTTTTTGAAGGACTCTATGCCGATAAAAAAAGCGTCGAAGCCGTGGTCGCGGAGCATCAGAATTATATCCTCGTTTTCGGCGATGAAGTCGGCGCGGCCGAACGCTATGTAATGCTTATGAATGCCGCGCGTATCGAGCAGGCGGCAAAATTCCGTCAGCCTGTCGCGGTCGAACAGGAAATCGTCGTCCACGATGAAAACATTGTTTTCGGAAATAGCTTCAAGCTCATCCATTACGGAATCGAGCGGGCGTACGCGGTAATTGCTTATGCGGGTGCAGAAGCAGAAGGTACAGCGGTATGGACAGCCGTATGAGGTCTTTATTGTCGCGCACCTGTTATGGTAAATGTAATTGTATTTGTCGCGGTAACGGGCGGTAATAGAACGGTCGGGGAAGGGAAGCTCATCGCATAACGGCAGGGGCTTTGTGGTTTTCCCGGGAATAAAAACGCCGTCAGGCGAGCGCTCGCCGCGAGCTATCCGGCAAAGGGTGTCAATGCCGTTTGCCCAGAGAATATGATCGATCTCGGGACAGACAAAGTCAGTCGGAACTACCTCGGCGTGAACCCCGCCGACGACAGTAAGTATGCCCGGATCATAGCTTTTGACTTCACGCGCGTATGACTTTACTGCGCCGATGAGATTTATATAGGCTGTAAAGCATACCATATCGAATGTTTTATATGGATTTTTCAGAAAATAGGCAAAACGTCTCTTTTCAGTGAGCATATCGATCAATGTAACGTCGTGTCCTTCCGCTTTCAGAGCAGAGGCGGCGTACTCGAGCTCAAGCGGTTCGCATATCATAAAGGACTGAAGATTGATTGATTCCTTCGGAGGCTTAACGCGAACAAGCAGGATATTCATATATTGGCGTTGCTCCTTTCTGAAGGCATGACGCTTTATAAAAAATTACGCTTTCAAAACTTTGCAGACATATACGGTGCGCAGGTCACATAAAGTAAGGAGTGAAGTCACGGCTTGAAAATTTACTTTTGGAATTGATCCTTGAACACATGAAACTGTTCGGTAATCGGTTTGTAGGAAATACTCGGAGCTACCCGGCGGCAGATGGCGTGCAGTATTGGGTTTGAGTTATGCACGGCGGCGTACAGATATACGTACCGGCAGCCGAGCTTTAGCTTTGTGTCGTCAGCGGTCTGACCGAAATCTATGGTTTTGAATCCGTTTTCGATTCCGTATCTGATTATTTCGAGCAGCATGCGAAGATATGTATCGTTTTCCTGCTGATAGCGATAATCGATCCCGACAAATTCAAAAACCAGCTCGTCCCCGTTTTCGAGGAGCTGAACGAAGCCGTATTTACGGCTGTCATCCTCCAAAACAAAGATCTTAAAACGGTTATCGCGGAAAAAATCGATATTCAGCTTTTCAACGCGAATACGGGAATTGTTATATACTGAAAGATACATACGGTATAACTCGTCGGTAAAGCTGCGGTTATCGGGGAGAAAACGTATACGTTTGCCCTCGGAGCGCTGCAGCGCTTTGCGGTATCGGTAACGGTATCCGCTTCTTAAGGCTTCCATATATTCATCAAAGCTTTTCCAGCGCAGATCAAGTATGCACTGCGGACAGGTAAGACCGGAGGCGTAGCCCGGTTCAGAGGAGTCGGTGAGGTTAAGTATAACCTTCCAGCCTCGTATCGCGCGTATTGCCGTCATTGCCTCATCTCGGCATTTACCGAAAATAATTCCCGGTCTGGCGACCGATACGGGAAGATAGATGAGAGTGGCTCTCAGAGAGAGCTTAAGCTTTGTGAACATTGCGAGATTATAGTGTTTTCGCTTGCACGCTACAAATATAGTGTCAAGAGCTCCGGTATCGTTGTATACCGCGTAATATTCCTTAATGCTGTCCTCCGCGTTTTCCATAAAAGAGAGGAACTCGCGCTTCATATATACGTTATCTCCGGTGAGCCGGTCCCATTCATCCGGAAGCATAGCGGCGGAAGTATACTTTACTATCATTGAGCTTGCTCCTTATGAACGGATTTTGTGAATACGCGGTAAAGGCGTGCCGCACCGTTATCGCCGTTACTGCAGAACAGGTATCTGTTTAGCGCACGGGAGGGAAGGTTTGAGTCCCAGACAAAGGTGGTCTCCACATAACGGTATCCGTCGGACAGGATATATTTCGCCGTTTCATTGATCAGAAGCGAGGTGGCTCGTCCTATGTACCTGTCAAGTACTCCTATGGAATTTATTTTGGCGGTGTCGATTTTATTATGCTTTATCAAGTATCTGATTGCCAATCCGATATCTGAGATCGGTTTACCTGAAGGGAGTATACGGTTGTAATCGGGATACCAGAATATAAATCCGACTTCGTGGTCGCCGTCACATGCGAAAAGAATATTTTCCGGCCTGAGGAAGAATAGCATGTCCTTCATTAGCTCATAGAAATGTCCTTTTTCGGTCGGTTTATAAAGCTCGGTTTTTCCGATCGTTTCATCACATAGTCTTCGGAAAATCTCCATTTCCTCAGAAAAACGCTTCAAATTTATATTACGTACAGTAAGCGAGCCGGATGAAGGCTTATTTTTATTTACAAGCTCTTTTAATTTATTGACTTCTCCGCGGTAAGCGGTGAGGGAATGGGATTCCCAGCTGTTGAAAAGCCGATCATATCCGGGCTTGTTATAAATACTGTCGAAGGTGTTTTTGTAAAAGCCGGAGCAAAGGATGCCGACTCCATAGCTCAGATGACCGCACAGTCCGGCTATAATGCTGACGTACCCCTGTGAGCTTGCGTAGTCCTCAATATTCTCGAGCATATATATAAAATGAATATTAGCGTTGCTTTCGGCTTCGGGATATGCTATCTGAAGTATATTTTCATAAGGCGCCCGGATGAGCAGGCACTCGCAAACTATCTGCCCGTCAAGGCGTACGCAAACCGGTTGAACGAAACAGGCTTTGGCGAAAGCGGTAGTCTGACGGAGCAGCATTTTAAGCGGGTATTCCTGGGTATAAACATAACCCGGGTCATTTCTGTAAAGTCTTGTACGGAAATCAAGGAATTCTTTTTTGCCTTTGGGACCGAGCATTAATTCAAAAACGCGATTACAATTTTTTTTATTGCTTACTGTTATCAATTTTTTGACTATACTCGGTGATAGCCGAGGCTCCTTCAGTTTATGTGATAAAACTATTGACCACATTATTATTATACAAAAAAAGATATGATATGTCAAGCTTATTTTTATTAATTTCAGTTTATATAAGTATGTATATAAATTTTTTCAGCAAGCGTTAAAATAAAACTATCTGGTGATATAAAAAGTGTTAAAAAAATGCGCATATGTGTTGACATGCGCATAATAAGGAGTATAATAAAAATATCAGGAGAAAACATAGGCTTAAATACCCATTCTCCTGCATAAATTTGAAAAAGGAGAAATTATTATGCGTAAAATAACATATCTTGCGGTATTTGAACCCAGTAAAGACGGATACGGAGTATATTTCCCAGACTTGCCGGGGTGTATAAGCTTTGGAAAGACATATGAGGAGGCATATAGAAAATCGGAAGATGCACTCGGGCTACATATTTACGGAATGGAAAAAGACGGAGACGAAATACCTAAGCCGTCTGAAAATCCACAAATTTATCCTGAAACTGTTCCCGGATATTTGGTTTCACCCATAACCGTTTTCCCGGATATAATCAGAGACGAGTTAGATAACAAAAAAGTAAGAACAAACGTAACTATTCCTGCTTGGTTAAAAGCTGAAGCAGAGCAACATAATATAAACTACTCCAAGCTGCTTGAAGCCGCCTTAATTGAATATCTCGGCTTTGATACTCGCTCACATACTTCCCGCAATTTTTGATCATATAAGCAAACTGAAACCGTTGGCAATTATTTTGTCAGCGGTTTTGTAGTCGTAGGTAAGGAGGCATTACGTGGATACCCATTGCCCTTGCATTATTACGCTGAGAAAAATTCTATATGCTTTCGATTTCAGCTCTTTTTCGGGTTACTGACAAAAGGCGGAGCGTGTACGGTGGTGTGAAAGGCGGATAAAATTTCAACTGCTCAATAAATATGAAAACTGATTTGCGTTACTTTTTTTCATATAAAGACCGAACACTGTTTTCATAATAATAGCCATTTTTATTAATTTATTTGTGTTGCAATTATATATTTATTGTGTTATCATATATAACAGTTTATATATAAAAAATGAGGACCCGAAAGCGGCTGAAAATTAGCGTGAAAGATATTCCATCGTCTCAGAATAAAAATTTCACGCTTAAATTTTCTGAAAAGCAGATGCTTTTTGTACACGAGAATTTTATGTCTGTCGCCTGCGGCGGCATGGGAGATTAGCGTGAAAGTAACGTTAAATCGAGTCGGCGTTTGGATGCTTTCACGCTTAAATTTTCTAACGAAAATTTTCATATTTATTTTAGTCGCCTGCGGCGGCATGGGAGATTAATATGTCAGACACGAGTAAAACGGAACTTTTTGAAACAGCGCCGATACCCAAAGCGGTGCTTAAGCTTTGCGTACCTACGGTGCTAAGCTCTCTTGTAACGGTTCTGTATAATCTGGCGGATACATTTTTCGTCGGTATGCTTAATGACCCGATCCAGAACGCCGCGGTGACGCTGGCGGCGCCGGTCTTACTTGCGTTTAACGCGGTAAACAATCTGTTCGGCGTGGGCGCGTCGAGTATGATGAGCCGTGCTCTTGGTGTAAAGGACTATGAGACCGTCAGGAAAAGCAGCGCGTTCGGTTTTTACTGCGCGGCGTTAAGCGGTCTGTTATTTTCAGCGCTTGTCGCGCTGCTGCAAACGCCCTTGCTCAGAATTTTGGGAGCTGACAGCGTGACAATTGAGGCTACTTGGGGATATCTTTTCTGGACGGTGGCTTTGGGAGCCGTTCCCTCGATACTAAACGTTGTGCTTGCGTATCTGGTAAGGGCAGAAGGCTCGGCGCTTCATGCAAGCATCGGAACAATGAGCGGATGCCTGCTTAATATTATCCTTGACCCTGTTTTTATCATGCCGTGGGGTTTTGGAATGGGCGCTGAGGGCGCGGGTCTCGCTACATTCATTTCAAACTGTGTCGCTTGTCTTTATTTTGCGGTTCTCTTGTTTGTTAAACGCGGTAAAACCTTTGTATGTGTGGATTTCAGGAAGTTTCCTTTTAATAAACGAATTGCGTTCGGGATTTGTTCGGTAGGAATCCCGGCGATGATCCAGAACCTGCTCAACGTTACGGGAATGACGGTGCTTAATAATTTTACGTCGGACTTCGGAGAGCAGGCGATTGCCGCAATGGGAATAAGTCAGAAGCTCGGCATGATACCGATGCAGGTAAGCATGGGATTAAGTCAGGGAATCATGCCGCTTATAGGATACAATTACGCTTCAAAGAATATAAAGCGAATGAAAAAGGGTCTGTTGTTTACGGCGCGGATATCGCTTTCGCTTCTGGTTTTTGCGACAGCCGGGTATCTTATTTTTGCCGAGCCTTTGGTAAGATCGTTTATGAGCGATCCTCAGGTGGTCGCGTACGGTGAACGCTTTTTACGCGGATTTGCTCTTGCGCAGCCGTTTTTATGTATAGATTTCCTTGCTGTGGGCGTATTTCAGGCATGTGGTATGGGAAGCAAGGCGTTGTTGTTTGCGTTTTTGCGCAAGATCGTTTTGGAGATACCGGCCCTGTTTATACTGAATTGGCTCTTCCCGCTGTACGGGCTTGCTTACGCTCAGCTCTGCTCAGAGATTGTTCTCACGTGTGCCGCCGTATTAGTTATTATGAGGCTTTTTGCCTCCCTGTCAAAAAAATTCAATCAGGACCATTCCGAAAAGAAAGCTGACGGAAATATGCTCTGAAAATATTATTTCGCTGAACCGGTGTATCAAAGTCAGCAGCTTGCGTCAGTATAATATATATTAATGAAGACTTTGCTTAAGAAAGGATTTAAATAAAAATGAGAGCGGTAAAGGTAACTCGTGATTTCGCGGATTTGGAAAAGCTTGAAGTATTGGCAAAGGAAGCATTTCCACTCGCGGAGTATCTCTCTCCGACAAAAATACTTGATATGCAGGACAAGGGAGAATTTGAGCTTTACGGTTTATATGACGGAGAAGATTTTGTCGGCTTTATAACCACAGAGGTCTATGACAATATGGTATATTTGTATTTCCTCGCTATAGATTCCCAAGCCCGCTGTAAGGGCTACGGGAGTAAGGCGCTTCGGCTTTTGGGCGAACTTTATCCCGGGTATCAGCAGGTTATCGACTTGGAGCTTGTGGACGAAAATGCGGAAAACAACGCTCAGCGTATCCGCCGCAGAGGCTTTTATCTTCGCAACGGATATAAAGCTACGGGTAAGGCTGTCCGTTACTTCGGTATGGAATTTGAGCTTTTATGTAATGATGAGTGCTTTGACTTCAGAAAATTTGATAAAATGATACGCCGGCTTCATATGGAAGGCTTTGATCCGGAGTTTATCGATATACCGGTAAATGACTGATTGAATCAGCTTGCATATTATTTAGTCGTGTTACTGTTTTTTAGAGAGGTGGAATATGACTGATATAGAAAAGGAAATTGTAAATTACCTGTTTTCCGTAAGCGAGGAAAAATACAGGGATTTTAACTCGTCGCTAATTCCGGAGATAAATAAGGAAACGGTTATCGGAGTTAGAATACCGGTGCTGAGAAAATACGCCTCGGAAATATGGGCCTCCCCTGAAACAGAAAAATTTTTATCCGTTCTTCCGCATAAATATTATGAGGAAAACTGCCTTCACGGGTTTTTGATCGAAAATGAAAAGGACTATGACAGATGCGTTGCGCTGCTTGAGAATTTTCTTCCGTATATAGATAACTGGGCTGTTTGTGATACGACAAATCCGAAAGTACTCGCGCGAGATAAGGCAAGGCTTATCGGCCTTATCCGTAAGTGGATGTCGTCTGAGCATACCTATACTGTCAGATACGGAATAGGTATGCTCATGAGGTATTTTCTTGACGAGGATTTCAGAGAAGAGTATCTTGACGGGGTGGCGGAGATAGTCAGCTCGGAGTATTATATAAAAATGATGCAGGCATGGTTTTTTGCCACCGCGCTCGCAAAGCAGTATGACGCCGCGGTCAAATATATAGAACGTAAAAAGCTTGATTTCCAAACTCATAATATGACAATAAGAAAAGCGACGGAAAGCCGACGCGTATCAGATGAGCAAAAGGAATATCTGAGATCCCTGAGGGTAAAATAAAACGGGATCTGACATATGCGAAACGTATAACAATAAAGCTTGGCGTAAGAAAGGATTTGTCATAAAATGAAATTTTCACAGATGAGGTATCAGCGCCCGGATATCGGGGCGGTAAAAAAAGAACTGACAGAGCTGACCGAAGCGCTGAAAAATGCGCGTACCTACGGTGAGGCGAGGTCTCTGTTTATAAAAAAGGAGGAACTGGATAAGCATACTTCAAGCGCGGAGGTCCTGGTCAGTATACGCCATTCTATAGATACAAGAGATAAATTTTACGACGATGAAATGAGGTTCTGGAACGAATCTCTCCCGGAGCTTCAGGAATATTCTCAAAAATGGACGGAAGCGATGCTTTTAAGCGCGTTCAGACCGGATTTTGAAAAGGAGTTCGGAAGTATAATGTTTATCAACGCCGAACTTGAGCTTAAATCCTTTTCACCGGAGATAATACCGGAGCTTCAGCAGGAAAACGAGCTTGTCCGGGAATATGAAAAGCTTATTGCGTCCGCAAAAATACATTTTCGGGACGGAGTTTATACCATAGCAAAAATGGTGCCGTTCAAAAATGACGCAGACGATAATATAAGACTTTCAGCGTGGATAGCTGAGGGTCAGTGGTATAAGGATAACCGGGAAAAACTGGACGATATATACGATAAGCTGGTACGCCTTCGCGACAGTATGGGCAGAAAGCTGGGTTATGACGGTTACACTCAGCTTGGCTATTACAGAATGGGCAGAAACTGCTATACAAAAAAGGATATAGAAAAGTTCCGCGAAGCGGTGGTTAAATATCTTGTTCCGGTGGCGGATGGGATCTATAGGGAACAGGCAAAGCGGATAGGTAAAGAGTACCCGATGAATTTTGCGGATAACGCGCTTATGTTCCGTTCCGGAAACCCAAAGCCAAGCGGTAGCGCGGAGGATATCCTCGTCCACGCCCGAAAGTTCTATGACGAGCTTTCACCTGAGACGGGGGAGTTTTTCCGGATGATGCTTGATAACGAGCTGCTTGACGTTCTGGCAAAGGAAGGGAAGCGAGGGGGCGGATACTGCACTACTATCTATGATTACGGTGTTCCGTTTATATTTGCCAACTTCAGCGGTACAAGAGACGATGTGGAGACGGTGACTCATGAGGCAGGGCATGCGTTTGCGGATTGGCTGAATCGGGATCGGATACCGATGAGTACTATCTGGCCGAGCATGGAGGGCTGTGAGGTGCATTCAATGTCGATGGAATTTTTCGCTTGGCCGTGGGCAGAGGGCTTCTTCGGGAATGATACCCGAAAATTTCGCTACAGCCATCTCGCGGGAGCTCTGACCTTTATTCCGTACGGTACGATGGTTGACCATTTCCAGCATATCGTTTACGAAAAGCCGGAGATGACGCCGAAAGAACGTCATGATACATGGCGCGATCTGCTTGGCGTTTATATGCCGTGGGTAAGACTTGACGATGAAATACCTTTTTATGGAGAGGGACAGGGCTGGCAGAGACAGCAGCATATATATTCCGATCCGTTTTACTATATTGATTACTGCCTCGCTCAGACAGTCGCGCTCCATTTCTGGTCTATGATAAACAAAGATCTCCCGAATGCGTGGAAGCTTTATATGGCGTATACCAGGCAGGGCGGTAGTAAGGTTTTTACGGAGCTTCTCGCGAGTGCCGGTCTTGACAGCCCTTTTGATGAAAAGTGTCTTGAAGAGGTATGCAATGAAGCAAGTAAGTGGCTCGCCGAAAATCCGGTATAGTGTGACAAACCCTGAAACGCAGCGTACGTCATGGTGCTCCGCTGAAGTATGGAGAAGTCTGATACGGCGACGTAGTATCCAAATCATATCTCCGTTAAAGAAAAGTTCTTAAAGCTTTATTTTTTCTCAGAACCCCTTTTTATAAAGATGGTTTCTGAAACTTCCCAAAAATTTTTCTGAAGGTAATGAAATAAGGGAGCTTCTTATAAAAAGCTCCCTTATTTTTTTCGCAAGCCCCTTTTGAAAAAGGGTTTCCTTAAAATTTTTATTAATACATTCCGCCCATACCCATGTCAGGGGAGGGAGCGGCGGCGGGTGCCTTCGGCTCCTTCTTTTCCGCAACGAGAGACTCGGTTGTAAGGACTATAGAGGCGATAGAGGCAGCGTTCTGAAGAGCATAGCGTGATACCTTTGTCGGATCGACAATACCGGCTTCCATCATGTCGGTGTATACCTCGTTTGCGGCGTCGAAGCCGTAACCAAGCTTTCCGCTTCTCATGATCGTATCAACGATAACAGAGCCTTCAAATCCGGCGTTTTCAGCTATCTGACGTACGGGAGCTTCAAGAGCGGTTATAACTATCTCAGCGCCGATTTTCTCGTCGCCCTTCAGACCCTCGAGCATTTTCTTTACGGGCTCGATTACATTAAGGAAAGATACTCCGCCTCCGGCGACGATGCCTTCCTCGACAGCCGCTCTGGTAGCGTTGAGGGCGTCTTCTATGCGCAGCTTCTTTTCCTTCATTTCCGTTTCGGTAGCAGCGCCGACTTTTATTACCGCAACGCCGCCGGAGAGCTTAGCGAGTCTTTCCTGGAGCTTTTCCTTGTCGAAATCGGAGGTTGTGGTTTCTATAGCGCTCTTTATCTGGTTTATTCTGTTCTTTATTTCAGAGGAATCTCCGGAGCCGCCGACGATTATGGTGTTTTCCTTTGATATCTTGACCTGTCTGGCGCGTCCGAGCATATCAATGGTGGTTGTCTTAAGATCAAGACCGAGATCGTCGGAGATAACCTCGCCGCCGGTCAGGATAGCTATATCTCTGAGCATTTCCTTTCTGCGGTCGCCGAAGCCGGGAGCCTTGACCGCTACCGCGGTGAATACGCCTTTGAGCTTGTTAAGGATAAGCGTGGTAAGAGCTTCTCCCTCGACGTCCTCGGCGATTATAACGAGCTTATGGCTTGCGCCCGACTGGATAAGGCTTTCGAGCAGGGGAAGGATATCCTGAATATTGGAAATCTTCTTTTCGGTTATAAGAAGCATAGCGTCGTCAATAACTGCTTCCATTTTATCGGTATCTGTTACCATGTACGGCGAAATATAGCCGCGGTCGAACTGCATACCCTCAACAACCTCGCAGTAGGTATCGGCGGATTTGGATTCCTCAACAGTGATGACTCCGTCGGAGGTAACCTTTTTCATAGCGTCGGCGATAAGATTTCCTATGACCTCGTCGCCCGCGGAAATGGTACCGACTCTTGCTATATCGTCTGTACCGTTAACCTTTTTAGAATTATTTTTCAGAGCCTCGACCGCGCAGTCAACAGCCTTCTGAATACCCTTACGTATTACCATCGGATTAGCGCCGGCGGTCACGTTTTTCATACCGGCGCGGATAAACGCCTGAGCGAGAAGGGTAGCGGTGGTAGTACCGTCTCCGGCAGCGTCGTTTGTCTTGGTAGCGACTTCTTTGACAAGCTGAGCGCCCATATTTTCCATAGGATCGTCAAGCTCGATTTCCTTTGCTATTGAAACGCCGTCGTTTGTTATAAGGGGAGAGCCGTACTTTTTATCGAGAACTACGTTCCTGCCCTTAGGACCAAGAGTTATCTTAACCGTGTCGGCGAGCTTGTCAACACCTCTGAGAAGCGCGTTTCTTGCGTCAATTCCGTAAATAATATCCTTTGCCATAATATAAATCGTCCTTTCTTAATATAAAACTTAAACTTAAAGAGATTTTTTTATTCGACTATTGCGAGAATATCGCCCTGTCTGACGATGATATATTCCTCGCCGTCGCATTTGACTTCGGTTCCGGAATATTTGCTGGTAAGCACTCTGTCTCCTACCTTGACGGTCATTGCGACCTCTTTTCCGTCAACCAGTCCTCCCGGGCCTACCGCGAGAACTTTGGCGATCTGAGGCTTTTCCTTTGCGTTTCCGGCAAGGATTATGCCTGCCTTGGTAGTTTCCTCGGCTTCCTCCATTTTAATTACTACTCTGTCTGCAAGTGGTTTGATATTCATTTTATTTAACCTCCGGATTAAATTTTAGCACTCGTTTTAGCACTCATTGCGTGTAAGTGCTAAGGCTATATGTTATTGTACTCACTTTCTTTAAAATTGCAATAGGTTTCTTAAAGTTTTCACATTTACTTAACAAATTTTTACAAATAAAAGTTCAAAAAAATTTGCGCAACCTATTGACAACGACTTATAAATGTGCTATAATGAACACATGAATGAATGTTCATATGAAAATTAAATCAAAGGAGGAATGTGATGAGCAGTACGGTTTATCAGGATATTTTCGGAGATGAATTTGATTCCGAGCCGGATGAGGGTAAGCTTTACGCGACGGCGGAACTTTTCAAGGTGTTCGGAGACGTTACGCGCCTGAAAATACTTTATACGCTTTTCAGTGAAGAGAAGCGCGTGGGAGATATCGCCGAGGCTGTGGCAATGTCAAGCTCGGCAGTCTCACATCAGCTTAAGGTGCTTCGGCAGGCGAGGCTTGTGAACTTCCGTAGGGAAGGGAAAACAATGCTTTATTCGCTGGCGGATGAGCATGTCAGAACACTGCTCGGGCAGGCAAGAGAGCATATAAGTGAGTAGAGGACTATAATAAAAAACAAAAAAACATTTTCGGTAAACCCGAAGGAAAGGATCGGTATTATGAAATTTTCTTATAAAATTGAGGACCTCGACTGTGCGCATTGCGCCGCTAAAATAGAAAAAGCGATAGCAAAGATAGAAGGAGTGCAGAGCGTTGCGGTAAACTTTCTGTCGCAGAAGCTTACGCTTGAGGCGGAGCAGGAAAATATTTCGGATATAATGAACAAAGCGGTGGAGGTATGCAGAAAGGTAGAGCCGGACTGCCGTATAGTGCTTAAATAATAACTGTACGCAAAAACGTCATTTATGAGAAGAAAACAGAAAAGACTGCTGCTAAGGATAGTCCTTGCGATCGTGCTGTTTATCGTGTCCGCGTTTATCGATCGGTATACGGAAATCAACAAATACATTATGCTTTGTCTGTATATAGTTCCATACGCCGTCGCCGGATACGATGTTATTTTAAAAGCCGTAAGTAATATTAGATACGGACGGATATTTGACGAGAATTTCCTTATGTGTATAGCCACAATAGGCGCGTTCGTGATAAGCGAATATCCTGAGGCGGTCTTTGTTATGATATTCTATCAGATCGGAGAGCTGTTTCAGAGCATCGCGGTCGAAAAAAGCAGGAAATCAATAGCCTCACTGATGGATATGAAGCCGGAGACAGCGAGAGTCATCAGAGGAGGGCAGGAGCTGACAGTAGATCCGGAGGATGTGGAACCGGGTGAAACCGTGGTGGTGCGCGCGGGAGAGAAGATACCGCTTGACGGTACGGTTTTAGAGGGAAATTCCGAGCTTAACTGCATGGCTCTGACCGGTGAGAGCGTTCCTCAGTATGTTGAGCCGGGAATGAAGGCGATAAGCGGCGCGGTAAATCTTTCCGGCACTCTGAAGATAGAGGTTTTGTCTAAATATGAGGATTCGACGGTCGCAAAGATACTCGATCTCGTGGAAAACGCGTCCTCGGCAAAGTCCAAAACGGACAGGTTTATAACGCGCTTTGCTAAGTATTATACTCCGGCGGTGGTAATAGCCGCGCTGCTGCTGTTTATTATTCCGTCGCTGATCACGGGAGATTATTCTGTCTGGCTCGGAAGGGCGCTGATATTTCTTGTTATCTCATGTCCCTGCGCGCTGGTCATTTCCGTTCCGCTTTCATATTTCGGGGGATTGGGAGCCGCGTCAAAAAGAGGCATACTCATAAAAGGAGCGGTGCATCTTGAAGCTCTTGCAGACGTCAGCCACGTGGTTTTTGATAAAACAGGAACGCTGACCAAGGGTCAGTTTGCCGTGAGCGAGGTCAGGACCGCGGACGGAAGCCCGAGCGGTCCGTGCATGCTGAAGCTGCTGCTTACCGCGTCGGTTCTGGAGGAAAACTCTAATCATCCTGTGGCTTTGGCGGTGTACAGGTACTGTATGGAAGAGCTGAAGGTAAAGGATTACACCCAGATAAAGAATCTGCACGAATACGCCGGACTCGGCGTACTCGCAGAGTATAGAGGAGAGAGGATAGCGGCGGGAAACCTTCGTCTTATGCAGAAGCTGAAAATTGAGGTCCCGGAGGTGGAGACCACAGGAAGCGTTATCTATGTTTCTTCGAACGGTCAGATGCTCGGATACTTTATAGTAAAGGATAAGGTCAAGGCTTCAAGCAAGGAAACTATTGAAAGACTTAAAAAATACGGCGTCAAGGAAAACGTTATGCTCAGCGGAGACCGCGAGAAATGCGCGAAGGAAATAGCGGAGAGCATAGGGCTTGATTCCTACCATGCGGAGCTGATGCCGGCCGATAAGGTGAACGCGCTTGAAACTATACTTTCACGAGTGGAGGATGGGAAAAAGCTCGTTTATGTCGGCGACGGTATAAACGATGCTCCTGTGCTCACGCGTGCCGATATAGGTATGGCGATGGGAGCGCTTGGATCTGACGCGGCGATCGAAGCGGCGGATGTTGTTCTTATGGACGACGATCCGGCGAAGATAGCGGATTCTATAAAAATAGGCCGCGCTACTAAAAGGATCGTAATAGAAAACATAGTGTTCGCGCTTACTGTCAAGGCGGTTTTTATGATACTCGGAGCTTTCGGTGTAGCCAACCTCTGGGAAGCGGTGTTCGCGGATGTGGGAGTATCGGTAATAGCCATACTGAACGCCATGCGTACACTCAGGCTTAAGTAAGCCTGGGTAATAAATCGTAAGACTGCGCTCGGACCAAAGCTTTTTAAATTTATAACTAAGCCGTCCTACGCAGAGGATGACAGGGGCTTTGCCCCTTGTGATCCCACCGCCTTTTGAAAAAGGCGGGCGAAAACTTTTTGTGTATTATTTTTTTGCAAATTCTACAGGCTGCAAGCTGTCCCGCCGTTTAAAGGCGGGACAGCTTGTTTTTTTCGGTGTGGGATACAATCTCTAAAAGTTGAATGACGTGGCTTAGCCCCCTTATTGAACTAAAAAACAGGGCTGTCTTAAGGTGACGCTTGCCTCCCGTTGAATCGGTTTCCGGGGATCCGCGTCGAGGCAGTCCTGTTTTTTGATTGGTTAACGGCATTACAGCTGTTTTTAATCAGAGTAAGTCTTTAATCTGTAAAAGCGAGGTAACGGTGTAGTCGGCTTTAACATCCGTTGCTTCTGCATCATTTACACGCTTAAAATAACATGTAGTTATACCGCACGCGGCGGCTCCCGCGATGTCAGCCCGCAGTGAATCTCCGATCATAATTATCTGATGCGGCTCTATATTTTTCAGCTCGTCGATACAGGCGTGGAAAAAACGAGGGTCAGGCTTTGTATATCCGATTTTTTCAGACGTGAAAACGTAGTCAAAATAACCGTGCAGACCGGCTATTTTAAGGCGATGGAGCTGTTGATCATACGGGGCGTTGCTTGCCGCGAAGACCGTGTATTTTTGACTGAGATAACCGAGAAGCTCATCCGAGCCTTCAACTTTTTCTCCGGTATCATAAAAATCGGAACGGAAAGATTTTTCAAAAAGCTCGCCGTCAAAATCTATGCCAAGCTCGGAAAAAACCGTATTCCATCTGGTCTTAATCAGTACTTCACGCGTTATTGCGCCGTTTTCAATATCCTTCCACATACGGGAGGTTATTCTCATAAAGCGGTCAAGCAGCTCGGAAGAGAAGGAGAGCCCGTACTTACGGCAGGAGGCTTTGACGGCGATGCGGGAGCATTCTGTAAAATCAAGAAGAGTGTCGTCAATGTCAGTAAAAACTACCTTTATCATAATTTAAATAATCTGATTGGATTTATGGAAAAAGAGTAAATGCGGATCATTTCAGTTTATAAGAGTAGCGTTACCGTATTCATCAAAGGAATAGTGCACGCCTTCTATATAAGCTGTTTCTGATGCCAGCATACGGCCGGTGTATTTCTGAAAATAGTATCGATTACCGTCTATTTCCTGCCATCCGGTTACACGGGCCCCGTTTTTATTGTAATAGACGACTGAGCCGTCCAGTGTGGTATACCAACCTACTCTTGGTTCCGGCAGATAGACCCCGTTATCGTCGAAGGTGTATTTTTTCCCGTCTTCAAGCGTAAGAGTGATACTGACCGCCAAAGAGCCGTTTGTGGGACGAAAGTAATAGGTCTTGCCGTCTATTTCGCGCCATCCCGTCGCCATTACGCCGGATTCGTCAAAATAGCGCTTATATGATTTTACCACATGCCATCCGGTAACTTTCTCTCCGTGTAGGTAGTAATATGATTGTTGGGTACCGTCCGGGAGTGTTTCGGTGACAAAACCGTTTTTTTCGAGTAGGAGATTTAAAAATATTATTCCCGTGAACGTTACAAGCAACAGTGTAAGTGTGACAATCAGCGCGGCACCCGAGCGTATCCGCTCGCTGTCAGCGCAGTTGTGGGAGGGAGTGTTCATCGCAAATTTAAGCCTTTCTTTTCAAAGCATTCGAATATAATATGCTCCGGAGCCTGCGGATTAATGAACTATTTCACTCTTGATTATAAGTTTGCGGATTATCTATGGCAAAAATGAGGGCGTTAACCCTCATTTTTAACACGACCGAACCGGATCATGGTATTATGATCCGATGCCGTACGAATAAATTTGAAATTATTTTTTGTCATTGTGAGTACTGTTAGCCACGCTCTGAATGAACTTGAATTCGTTTTCGTTCAAGAACTTATAATCAAGCGGCTTTGGAGCCTGAGGTCTCACGGAAACAGGCTCGTTTACCGGCGCGTGGGGAATATTGGGAGTATTCACAGGCGGCTGAGGACGCGGTGCGTAGGCATTCTGAGACGGGACGCCGGGCTGAGGCTGCATTGTCTGCTGCTGGTATGACGGCATTGAAGGAGCCGGAGCCGGAGGCACGTTGTTCATCACATTCATCTTCTCCTCTTCGGGAGCCTGTGCGTAATTTCCGTCAGGCTCACGGAGTCCGCCGCTTCTTGTGGCGATAACCGTTATCTCTATATTGTCGCCCATATTGGGGTCGAACTTCAAGCCCCAGATAATACGGACGTTTCTCGCGGCGTCCTTCTGGATATTCTTAATAGCCTCGCTTATTTCGTTGACAACGACGTTTTCATCGGCGATAACGCTTATAATCATGCCGTCGGCTTCATTTATTGAGGTTTCAAGCAAAGGACTGTTGATAGCCTGTTCCGCGGCAAGCATTGCCTTGTTCTCTCCGGAAGCAATACCGATACCTATATGAGCGTCGCCCGAGTTTTTAAGTATGGTGGTTACGTCGGCAAAGTCAAGGTTTATGTAGCTTTCGTCGTTGATCAGACTGCAGATGCTCTGTACGCCTTTTATAAGTATCTCATCCGCGGCTTTAAAGGCCTCGGCGATACCGAGAGGCTTGCTTGAAAGCGCATTAAGCCGCTCATTCGGAACTACTATCACAGCGTCGACATACTGACGAAGCTTGTTGATACCGTCCTCAGCGACAGCCATACGCGCGCCTCCCTCAAATTCAAAGGGCTTGGTAACGACCGCCACCGTAAGAATGTTCATTTCCTTGGCCGCTTTTGCGATAACCGGAGAAGCGCCGGTGCCGGTGCCTCCGCCCATTCCTGCGGTGATATAGAGCATGTCCACACCTTCGAGCTTTTTCTTGATAAGCTCGATTGATTCCTCGGCGGCAAGCTTTCCGCTTTCGGGGTTTGCGCCAGCTCCGTGTCCTCTGGTAGTCTTTTTACCGATGGCGATCTTTGATCTTACGGGAGAGCTTCTGAGTACCGGAATATCGGTATTTACAACGACAAGCTCGGCGTTTTTCTCACCGTTAAGCTTCATGCGGTTAACGGCGTTGTTTCCGCCGCCTCCGACTCCGAATACTTTTATATTAACTTTCTGGTTGCATTCTTCATCCGGAAAATCATCCCATCCCTCGATGAAATCCTCGTCGTCCTCTTCGCGCGCGGCTCTGGCGGCAAGCTGCGGATCTATGTCTACTGCAGCGGGATGATTGGGATATTTGGGAGCGGCGGGCTGCTGCGCCGGAGCCGCTGTCTGACGGTAGCCTGTGGAGGGAGTGCTGTAACCGTTAGACTGAGCAGGGGATGAGTTAGGCTGTCCGTTATTGTTGTAGTTATCAAAAAACATTTTTATATCCTTTCCGCCGCCGCATTCAGCGAGGCTAACAGAAAATTTTATTTTTAGTATTATTTATATTTATTATACAGCAAATTTTAGAGATTGCAATAGCTTTACGAAAAAATTCGTATAATGTTCACAAAATTATTTTATGAGACGGCGATAAAGGTGAAATCGGCTGAAGTATGTCGGAAATAATAGCTTCTGAGTATGAAAAAGTAATCGGGGCGCACGGCAAGAAGATTAAAGGAGTACCATTTAGCGGAGGAGAAGCTGTCGCTTGAAAGAATTATGACCGGATGGCTGTATTCCGCCGCTTCGGTTTCCGCCATTCTCAAAAACAAAGGGGCTTTGTCATTTGAAAATATTTTTTCCGTACTCAGATAAACAGTGACGCGTTTGGCGTCCCTTAGCCAGCATTTTACGCTTTTATGCCATAGAAGATATTTTGTGATCCTAACCGCGGCGATAATAATTATCGCAGTGAGCGCGGCAGGCAAGAGTATGAGAAACGCGGAAAAAAAGAGGAGCAGTATAGCGCTCTTTTCCAGAAGCGCTATAATAAACGCCACGGAGCGTATGATTCCCGATATTATAGTGAAGCGTCTTATTTTTTTGTAGAGAGAAAGTATACTGTTCCAGAGATCTCCCTGTCTGACTTTCATTACGATATAACCGATATAAGTCGTGGCGCGGAGATAGTCTGCGGAGGATGTGGTCTTCATGATATAGTAACGCCCGGTGATTACTCAAGGGCTGCCTTTCTTGAATTTACAGTGATAAATATCATAAATAAAAAGTATATTTATGCATACAGCTTGATTTTTTGTGTCCAATAGTAAAAATATTCAGTATAAGATATTAATATTATGGTTTTATTGTTGACAAAATTTCATTTCAAGTGTAAAATTAATTGATAAACTTCAGGAAAGGGTTGCGTATATGGCAAAGGAAAGTAAAATCAACTCCGCCTCGGAATACGGCAATAACAGCATAAGCGTTCTGAAAGGAGCGCAGCGTGTGAGAGAGAAGCCGGAGGTAATATTCGGCTCAAACGATCTTGAGGGCTGTAAGCACGCCTTTTTCGAGATACTTTCGAATTCGGTTGACGAGGCAAAGGCAGGCTTCGGAAAGCTTATCAACGTGACGGTATTTTCAGACAGATCAATTCAGGTCGAGGATTTCGGACGCGGTATCCCGCTCGGATATAACGAAAGAGAAAAGAGATATAACTGGGAGCTTGTATTCTGTGAGCTGTACGCCGGCGGGAAATATAAAGACAACAAAGCGGGGGCGGCGTACGATTATTCGCTGGGTACCAACGGGCTTGGAGCCTGCGCTACGCAGTATGCCTCTGAATTTATGCACGTCAGGTCATATAACGGGGGGATACTCTCGGAGATCGATTTTGAGCGCGGAGAGCCGGTATCCGAACTTCGTCAGACGAAACTCGGCGGCAAGGATTTAAGAACAGGAACCATTATACACTGGAAACCGGACAATACCGTATTTACCTCCATAGACATTGAAAAAGAGCACTTTATGGCGGTGCTTTACCGACAGTCTATAGTTAACGCGGGAATAAAATTCGTTCTTAAATGGCAGAACCCGGACGGAAGCTTTACGGAAAACGAATTTTATTATGAGAACGGAATAATCGATTATGTTAAAGAAAAGTCCGGCAATGACAGGATCACAGAACCTGTATATTGGGAGGATACGGTCAACGGGGTTGTTAAGCGCGAGGTAGTCGGGGATCCGGCGATAGGCGGAGAAAACGCGCACAAGAAATTCGAAAAGAAGGAATACTCGCTGAAAATGACCGTTTCGTTCGCGGTCTGCCGTTCCGAAAGCTTTATGGAATGTTATCATAATTCCAGCTTTCTGTTGAATGGGGGTGCGCCGGTCGACGCGATTCACAGCGCCTTTGTCTCAGTGATAGATAAATTCTGCCAGGATAAGGGAAAATACCAGAAAAATGAGTCCAAGATACTAAAGGACGATGTTGACGACTGTCTGGTAATCGTGACCAACTGTTTTTCCAATATCATTTCATATGAAAATCAAACGAAAAAATCTGTGTCGGACAAATTCGTTCGGGATGAGATGACGGCTTTTCTGAAAAAGAATCTGGAAATATATCTTACGGAAAACCCCGCGGACGCTGAAAGATTCGTTTCACAGGTTCTTATCAATAAGCGCAGCCGTGAGCAGGCGGAAAGCTCGAGAATAAACATCAAAAAAAAGCTTACGGGAAGCATTGATATTTCAAATCGCGTGGAAAAATTTGTCAACTGCCGTTCGAAGGACCCGGAGAAGAGAGAGCTGTATATAGTTGAGGGTGATTCCGCGATGACCTCATGTAAGCTCGCGCGGAACGCCGAGTATCAGGCTATAATTCCGGTAAGGGGAAAAACTCTTAACTGCCTCAAAAGCTCTTATGAAAAAATATTTTCCAATGATATAATAACGGATCTTCTGCGTGTTATAGGCTGCGGTGTTGAGTACGACAAAAAATTAAAGGGAGATATACCGAGATTTGACCCGAATCTTCTCAAATGGAGCAAAATAATCGTCTGCACCGACGCGGACGAGGACGGCTTTCAAATCAGAACGCTGATATTAACGATGATATACAGGCTGCTTCCGTCCCTTATTCCAATGAACAAGATTTTTATAGCCGAATCGCCGCTTTTTGAAATAACCGTAAAGGATAAGATAATGTTTGCGTACGACGAAAGGGAAAAATCGGCTATCCTAAAGGAGATCGGGAACGCAAAGTATACTCTTCAGCGTTCCAAGGGACTCGGAGAAAACGAACCTGAAATGATGTGGATGACCACAATGAACCCGGCCACAAGAAGACTTATCAGGGTATCGGAGGCTGATGTTGAGGAAACGGCGGAGATTTTTGACACTTTACTTGGAGACAATATTACCGCAAGAAAAAAATATATTGCGGAAAACGGAAGCAAATATCTTGTGGAAGCCGATATTTAGTAACTGTAGGGGCTTTTAACCTTCCAAAAGCTTTTCTACGGAAAGCTAACAAAATCATATGAATATCCCTTTAAAAAGGTTTTTGAAAGACTTAAGGGTAACTTTTAAAGTTTTCCTTAAGTCTTATTAATATATTTTTATGACAATTTTACACATTTTATATAATTTTAAAAATATTCATATCAGATACATTTTTGAATGTTATAATTAATAGGATAAAAATACGGAGCCAAACCGCGGTTTTTATCACTGTAAAAGGGTTTTATACCCCCGATCTAATTTGAAAGGGACGGTAGCGTTAGATATGTTAAGTATAGGACTTGATATAGGTTCAACCACAATAAAAAGCGCTGTTCTCGGAGAAGACGGTAAGTTACTTTACAACTCTTATGAGCGCCATTTTTCACAGATACCTCCGAGGGCTACGGCGATCATAAACAATATAAAGGATAAATTTTCTCTGACTGATAACGACGAGGTCAGGTTCTGTGTTTCCGGCTCCGCCGGAATGGGTTTTGCCGAGGACGCCGGATTTCCGTTCGTTCAGGAGGTTTACGCGACCAGAACCGCAGTACTGCGCTATATGCCGGATACGGATTCCGTTATAGAGCTTGGCGGAGAGGACGCCAAGATACTTTTTCTGACGGGAGAGGAAAACGGCGATAAGGAGCTTGAAGTCAGGATGAACGGATCCTGCGCCGGCGGAACCGGCGCCTTTATAGACCAGATGGCGACCCTTCTCGGTATTACTCCGGATGAAATGGAGCTGCAGGCAAGAGAGTACGAGAAAATATACGTTATAGCCTCAAGGTGCGGGGTGTTTGCGAAAAGCGACATACAACCGCTGCTCAATCAGGGGGCGAGGATACCGGATATAGCGGCGTCTATTTTTTACGCTGTGGTCAACCAGACGGTAGCGGGGCTTGCGCAGGGCAGGCAGATAAAGGGAAACGTGCTGTATCTCGGCGGACCGCTCACCTTCCACTCGCAGCTCAGAGCCGCGTTTGATAAGACGCTTGGCGTTAAGGGGCTGTGCCCGGAAAATTCTCTGTGTTACGTTGCAATGGGAGCGGCTCTCGCTCCTCAGGATAAAGCGATGAGGCTGGGAGACATCATCACTTCCATACAGGAAAGAAAGTCTTCGGGTACATACAAATCCTGCGAGCCGCTTTTTGATAACGAGGAAGAATACAAGGAGTTTCGCGAGCGCCATATGCGCGACAGAGTTGAGACTGCCGATCCTAAGACCGCGGAAGGAAAGGTCTATATCGGGATAGACGCCGGTTCAACAACACTGAAATGCGCCGTGATAGATGAGCAGGGGCGTTTGCTTACCTCGGTGTATATGCCGAACAGCGGAAACCCGGTGCCGCTTGTACGTAATTTTCTGCTCGATTTTTATAAAGAATATCCGGCTCTGACGGTGGCCGGATCTGCGTCAACGGGTTACGGCGAGGAAATTATAAAAAACGCTTTTTCTCTTGATAACGGAGTTGTTGAAACGGTAGCCCATTTTTACGCGGCGAAGCGGTTCAGACCCGAGGTGGATTTTATACTTGACATAGGCGGACAGGATATAAAGTGCTTTAAAATAGCAAACGGCGCGATAGATAATATTTTCCTGAACGAGGCGTGCTCCTCGGGGTGCGGTTCGTTTCTCCAGACATTCGCGGGAGCGCTTAATTATGATATCGAGGAGTTCGCGAAGCTCGGACTGTTCGCAAAAGCTCCGGTGGAGCTTGGATCCCGCTGTACCGTTTTTATGAATTCATCCGTCAAGCAGGCGCAGAAAGACGGAGCGACATTAGACAATATTTCCGCCGGTCTTTCAATGTCTGTAGTCAAGAACGCTCTTTATAAGGTCATACGAGCCACAACAAAGGACGCTTCGGTATCTCTTGGAAAGCACATAGTCGTGCAGGGAGGAACTTTTTTCAACGACGCGGTCCTCAGAGCCTTTGAAAAGGAAATAGGAATGAACGTGGTTCGTCCGGATATTGCCGGTCTGATGGGTGCGTACGGAGCTGCGCTTTACGCTATGGAAAGAGCGCCGCGGCAAAGCACAATACTTAATCAGAGTGAGCTTGAGGGTTTTCAGCATGAAGTAAAGGCGGTCACGTGCAAGGGGTGTACGAATAACTGTAAGCTGACCGTAAACACATTTATAACCGCCGACGGAGAAAAAAGAAAGTTCATTGCGGGAAACCGCTGCGACACGCCGATCACCGGAAAGAAGAACAGCGACGACGAGCTTAATCTGTATTCTTATAAACTCGGTCTGCTCGAAAGCTATAAGCCGGTGCCGGGTAAAATGGGCAGAATCGGGATACCTATGGGACTCAATATGTATGAGCTGCTTCCGTTCTGGTACAGACTGCTTACGGAGCTGGGATTCGAGGTTATTACTTCACCGGCCTCAAACAGAAGCTTATATCTCAAGGGACAGCAGACTATACCGTCTGACACTGTCTGTTATCCGGCTAAGCTTATACACGGGCATGTGCAGGCGCTGATAGACATGGGCGTAGAAACGATATTTTATCCATGTCTTACGTATAATATAGATGAAGGACTCGGGGACAATCATTATAACTGTCCGGTCGTGGCGTATTATCCGGAGGTTATAAAAGCTAACGTAAGGGCTCTGTCCGGGATCAGATATATAAATGACTATTTCGGTATACACAGACCCAAAGACTTTGTAAAGAAGTTTACCTCAAAAATGAACGGGTATTTCGGAAACGTATTCACTGTGAAGCAGGTAGGCAGAGCGGTCCGGCTCGCGTATGAGGAATACAAAGGCTTTCTAAAGAACATAAGAGACACCGCAAAGGCGTATATTAACGCCGCAAGGAAGGCGGGAAAGCATATTATCGTTCTTGCCGGCAGACCGTATCATGTGGATCCGGAGATAAATCACGGAATAGATAAGCTGATATGCGGGCTTGGGGCCGCGGTAATAACCGAGGATTCGGTCAGCGCGGAGATGGAAAAATTCCGCGTCGCCGTGCTCAATCAATGGACGTATCATTCAAGGCTTTACGCCGCGGCGAAATATATAGCGGACAAACCGGATATGGATTTGGTTCAGCTTGTTTCGTTCGGATGCGGAGTGGATGCGATAACCACTGACGAGACACGCTCGATACTGGAGAGCGAGGGTAAGATATACACACAGATAAAAATAGACGAGATCACAAATCTCGGCGCGGTTAAGATCAGAATGCGCAGTCTGTTTTCCGCGATAGGCAAGTAAACAGGTAAGATAATCGAAAGGCACAATATATGAAAGAAATAAAAACTCATGTGACTTCGGGGATACCCTTCAGTAAGGCGATGAAAAAAGAATACACCATACTGATCCCGGATATGCTGAGGATACATTTCACAATGCTCCGGGATGTGTTCGTAAGCTACGGATATAAGCCGGAGCTTTTGACAAATACAGGACCGCAGGTAGTCAACGAAGGTCTTAAATATGTACATAACGACACCTGCTATCCGGCTCTGCTCGTAATCGGTCAGATGATAGACGCGCTTAATTCCGGAAAATACGACCTGAATAAAACGGCGGTTATGATCACGCAGACCGGAGGAGGGTGTCGGGCGTCAAATTATATACACCTGCTCAGAAAGGCGCTGAAAAAAGCGGGATATGAAAATATTCCGGTAATATCGTTTAATATTTCCGGACTTGAAAAGGACTCCAGCCTTCCGCTCACGCTTCCGATGCTGGTCAAAATGATCTTTGCGCTCTGCTACGGCGATATGCTCATGCTGCTTAAAAACCAGGTGGAGCCATATGAGACAGAAAAGGGCGCGGCTGATAAAGCGGTAAATAAGTGGACAAAGGAGCTTTCCCGGCAGTTCAAGGCGGGGAAATGCTGGTCTATGAAGGCGCTTGAGAGAAATATGCGTTCGATAGTCTCGGATTTTGCCGGTATAAAGGTAAAAATCACTCCGAAGGTAAGGGTTGGGGTAGTCGGAGAAATCTATGTTAAATATGCGCCGCTGGCTAATAACTTTCTTGAGGATTTTCTGCGCTCACAGGACTGTGAGGTCAACGTACCGGGCATCATGAATTTCATATGCTTCAAAATAGATAATCGTATAGAGGATATTAACCTGTACGGCGGAAGCGCGATAAAAAAATTTGTTTGCGGAAAGCTGCTTGGCATTTTCTATAAAATTGAAAAGATTATGCAAAGCGTGCTTGCGGAGTATCCCCGATTTGTTCCGCCGGCGACCTATAGAGAACTTAAGAAAATGGTCAAGGGAATAATCGGATACGGCTCGAAGATGGGGGAAGGCTGGCTGCTTACAGCGGAAATGGTTGAGCTTATCCGTTCCGGTTACGGAAACATAGTATGCGCGCAGCCGTTCGGCTGTCTGCCTAACCATATTGTAGGCAAAGGAATGATAAGAAAGCTGAGAGCTATTTATCCTGAAGCCAATATAGTTCCGATCGATTATGACTCGGGCGCTACCAGAGTAAATCAGGAAAACAGAATAAAGCTCATGCTGGCTGTAGGAGCGGAAAAGCTCAGGGATAGGGAACAGCGGACTGATAAGTCTGAGTCCGCCAAAAAAGAAGCTGAAGAAGCTACGGTATGATTATATGTAAACAGATTCAAGAAAGCTGTCGGAGACATGTACAGATCCTATATTATAAATCAAAACGACGCGGGGCAGAGGCTCGATAAATTTCTGACAAAAACTCTGAAAGCTCTGCCGCAGTCAATGCTGTATAAAGCGCTCAGGACAAAAAAGATCAAGGTCAATCGAAAAAGAGCGGAACCGGGAATGAAGCTTTGCGAAGGAGATACGGTGGAGCTGTATCTTAAGGATGACTTTTTCGCAGGTGATGAGCCGGAACAGGCATTTCGAAAGATCAGAGCGGATCTTACCCCGGTATATGAGGATGAAAATATAATTGTATGCGATAAGCGACCGGGTGTTATTGTACATTCGGATGACAGTGAAGATGTGAATACGCTTATAAATAATATTAAAGCCTACCTATTTAATAAAGGAGAGTATAAACCGGAAGAGGAAAACTCATTTGCTCCGGCGCTCTGCAACCGTATTGACCGCAATACCGGCGGACTTGTAATAGCGGCTAAAAACGCTTCGGCGCTTCGCTTCATGAATGAAAAGATAAGAAACGACGAGGTGGTAAAGAGGTATGTCTGCGCGGTGCATGGCGTGCCGGCAAAAAAGCAGGATACACTTAGCGGTTATCTTATAAAGGATGCCGATAAAAATACGGTAAAGATATATGAAAAAAGACCGGACAAAGGCGAGGCGCGTACAATTATCACCAAATACAGGGTTATAGCGGAAAGAAACGGCGACGCACTTCTTGAAGTTGAGTTGGTTACCGGACGGACGCATCAGATCAGAGCGCATATGGCATCTATCGGTCATCCGCTTATCGGTGACGGAAAGTACGGCGTAAACCGGGAGGATAAAAAAAGAGGATACCGTTTTCAGGCGCTGTATTCCAGGTATATCCGCTTTGCGTGGAAGAACGACGGAGGAGATTTCGCATATCTTTCGGGCAGGGAAATATCCATACCGCTGAAAGATATCTGGTTTGTAAGGGATTTTATATAAATCAACTTTCGGTTGAAACTTCAAAAAATATCTCCGGAAACGGTATATATCCGGATTCATCGCTTTTGTCGCTGTATTCGATTTTTCAGCGGAGCGCAATTATCTGTTGAAAAAAATTTTAGGGGGATTTAAAATCCCCCCCTTTTTGTAAGCCTTACTCACCGCGTGCGGTAACAAAAGGCTTCAGTTAAGCCAGATTGTTTTCAACAATAACGCCGTCGTCAATAG